>CAIYSK010000362.1 GCA_903928835.1 uncultured cyanobacterium | reverse complement strand
CTGATGTTTGAGAAGGTTCTCATCCCCACCGATCTGTCGGAGACATCCGGAAAGCTCGTGGCCTGTGCCAACGATATCCGGAATATACGGGAGGTAGTCTTACTCCATATCGTCCGCACGGGGCATACCCTGGTACGGGAACGTGAGGATGTGGAAGAGCAGCAGG
The DNA here is from genome assembly GCA_903928835.1 of uncultured cyanobacterium. Classification (GTDB taxonomy): domain Bacteria; phylum Cyanobacteriota; class Cyanobacteriia; order PCC-6307; family Cyanobiaceae; genus Cyanobium_A. The sequence continues at coordinate 5,367 of CAIYSK010000362.1, read as the reverse complement.
CCCTCATCACGGGTCACCGTGGCGGGAGTCGCGGGATACAAGTTCTCAAGACGCTCAGCATGGGGACCGGCCACGTGGGTGGAGTCGGCCGAACAGGAGGGAACCCCAGAAGCGGCCGCCATGTCCTGACCCATATCTGCCTGTGTCATGCCGGTTGCGAAATCGGGTGCTGAATCGGGCGCCTGTCAGAGACAGCTCATGCGAGAGGAACTGTACGGGGTCCAGCACCAGTAGGCACAGGAATGGGTGCCAAAACCGCTGACCCTGCCTAAAGTTCGCCCCTGCCTAATGTCACCAGCCAAAGGACGGTCCAGGTTGGAACTACCGATCGATCACTTCCGGCTGCTTGGCGTGGGGCCAACCACCGATGCCCAATCGGTTCTGCGCACCCTGCAGCAACGGCTGGACCGCGCCCCAGACCAGGGGTTCACAGAGGAAACCCTCCAATCCCGCGAGGAACTGCTGCGCGCCAGCGCCGACCTACTCAGCGACTCCGAACGCCGACATCAGTACGAATCGATCCTCCTCTCCCTCTCCACTGACAGTGCGGCACCCATCGCGGGCCTGGATGTGCCGAGCTCCAACGAGGTCGGCGGATTGCTGCTCCTTTTGGAGGCTGGTCAGCCCCTCGAATGCTTCGAACTAGCCAGCCGGGCCCTCCAGCCACCCCGGGCCCCTGCCCTGGGAAGTAGCCGCGAGGCGGATTTGACCTTGCTCGCCGGACTCTCCTGTCTGGCTGCGGCGGCTGACCAACACCAACGACGCCACTACGAAAGCTCCGCCCAAACCCTCAGGCAGGGTCTGCAGCTTTTGCAACGCATGGGCCAACTACCCGCCCTGCGCCTTCAAATCAATCAGGAGCTCGAAGGCCTCACCCCCTTCCGCGTGCTCGATCTACTCAGCCGCAATCTCACCGCTGTCAGCGACCGCGCCGAGGGGTTACAACTTCTTGAGGAGCTCGTCCAACGCCGGGGCGGCCTGGAGGGGCATAACGACCCAAGCCTGGCGGGCGAGGAATTCCAAGCCTTTTTCAAGCAAATCCGCGCCTTCCTCACGGTGCAGGAGCAGGTGGATCTATTTAGCCGTTGGGCCGATGACTCATGTGGTGCTGACTCGAGTGGTGCTGGCTCCCCAAGGGCTGGCTCCAGAGCTGCTGATTTCCTGGCCACCACAGCTCTCACCGCTTCGGGCTTTGGCCAGCGCAAACCCGAGAGGATTGCCGCCGCCAAGTTGCGGCTGCAAGCCAGTGGCACCGAAGGCACCCAACCCCTGCTGGCCTGCTTGCACCTGCTGCTGGGGGAGGTGGACCAGGCCCATAAAGCCTTCGCAGATGGCGCCTCCCCTGAATTGAAACGGTGGGCCGCCAAACAAAGCGCCGACCCCCTGGCCCAGCTCTGCGCCTATTGCAGCGACTGGCTCTCTAGAGACGTGCTTCCGGGCTACCGCGATCTCGAGGCCGATGCCGACCTCGAGGCCTACTTCGCTGACCGGGACGTGCAGGCCTACGTGGAAGGCCAGGAGCCCCTAACGGGTCCAGAAATCGCCAGCGCCAGCAACCAGCCATCGGTTTTCGGAGCGGCATCCGACTTCCTCAGTGGCTTCACCAATCCCTTCACCAGCGACCACGCCCAGGCTCCAAGCGGCAGCCCATCAGCCAATGGGCCAACAGGCTCCTCAGCGGTTGCTGATCCTGACGAGCAGCTGGAAGACGACGATCTCTATGACCCCCAAGAAGCCGGGCTGGATGCTTGGCTACCCCAATGGCATTGGCCGGAGAATTTGCGCTGGCCCGAGCAGTGGCATTGGCATTGGCCCACCCTGCCTGCGATCCAGCTGCCCAGCAAGCGTCAGCTTGGCTTTGGTGGCGCTGGCGTGGTGGTGGTGGCGATAGCGGCCACAGCCCTGGTGCGCAGCCGCTCCCATGGGCTTAAGGCCCCGCTGCCCCAGCCCCCAGTGGTCCAACAGCCCGTGCCTGCCGCCAAGCCAGTCCCCAAAGCTGCTCCGGCAGCCCCCCTGAGCACCCCTGAGCCCAGCGACGCCCAAATCAAGGCCCTGCTTGAGGCATGGCTCAATGCCAAGGCCGCCCTGCTCGCTGGCAAAACCAGCACGATCCCGCTGGCGGCCATGGCCCGTCCCAGCCAGATCGAGCGCCTCGAAGCCACCGTGGCCGAGGACCAAAACCGCGGGGAAACGGAAGCCATCACCACCACGATCCAATCCTTTGCGGTGGATGAGCGCAGCCCTAGCCGCATCGCTGCCACCGTGGACCTGGACTACAGCGAATCCCGCCTGGATCGCAGCGGCTCCCCCACGGGTCCTACGAGCAACCTGCAACTGCGCAATCGCTACGTGTTTGCCCGTGACAATGGCAACTGGCGCCTCGTGAGCTTCCGGCGCGCTGCCGGCTAGCCGGGTTTTTACGATCGTTTGGCCCCACCCTTCGCCACCTGCTGATGTTTGACGAGCTTTCCCAGCGGTTTGAAGACGCTGTCAAAAGCCTGAGGGGCCAAGCCACCATCAGCGAGACCAACGTTGAAGGGGCCCTCAAAGAGGTCCGCCGGGCCCTGCTGGAGGCCGACGTCAGCCTGCCGGTGGTGCAGGAGTTTGTCGAAGAGGTGCGCCGCAAGGCCGTGGGCGCCGAAGTGGTGCGGGGCGTCAGCCCCGACCAGAAATTCATCCAACTGGTTCATGGGCAACTGGTGGAGACCATGGGCGGCGAAAACGCCCCCCTAGCCAAGGCCAAAGGGGAAGGCGAAGGTCCCACGGTGGTGCTGATGGCGGGCCTCCAGGGAGCCGGCAAAACCACGGCCACCGCCAAACTCGGCCTGCACCTCAAGGAGCAGGGGCGCAGGGCCCTGCTGGTCGCCGCTGACGTCTACCGCCCCGCGGCCATCGACCAGCTGACCACCTTGGGCCGCCAAATCGGGGTGGAGGTGTTCAGCCTTGGGGCCGAGGCCAAACCCGAAGCCATTGCTGCCGCAGGGATTGCCAAGGCCAAGGCGGAAGGCTTCGACACCGTGCTGGTGGACACCGCCGGCCGGCTCCAAATCGATCAATCGATGATGGAGGAGATGGTGCGGATCCGCGAAGCCACTGCCCCCGATGAGGTGCTGCTGGTGGTGGATTCCATGATCGGCCAGGAGGCCGCCAATCTCACCCGGGCCTTCCACGAGCAGGTGGGCATCACCGGTGCCGTGCTCACCAAGCTCGATGGAGATTCCAGGGGTGGCGCCGCCCTCTCGATTCGCAAGGTGAGCGGTGCGCCGATCAAGTTCATCGGCACCGGCGAAAAAGTGGAGGCGCTGCAACCCTTCCACCCCGAGCGGATGGCCAGCCGCATCCTCGGCATGGGCGACGTGCTCACCCTGGTGGAGAAGGCCCAAAAAGAGGTGGAACTGGCTGATGTGGAGCGGATGCAGCAGAAGCTGCAGGAAGCCTCCTTCGACTTCTCCGATTTCCTGCAGCAGATGCGCCTGATCAAGCGCATGGGCTCCCTGGGGGGGCTGATGAAAATGATCCCTGGCATGAACAAGATCGACGACGGCATGCTCAAGCAGGGAGAGCAGCAACTCAAAAAAATTGAGGCCATGATCGGCTCCATGACCGAATCCGAGCGCAATCAGCCCGAGCTGCTCGCCTCCCAACCCTCCCGCCGGCGCCGGATTGCCTCGGGCAGCGGCCACACCCCCGCCGATGTGGACAAGGTGCTGGCCGACTTCCAAAAAATGCGGGGCTTCATGCAGCAAATGACCCGGGGTGGCATGCCCGGGATGGGGGGCATGCCAGGAATGCCTGGAATGCCCGGCATGGGTGGCATACCAGGGATGGGCGGTATGCCCGGGATGGGAGGTATGCCTGGCATGCCCGGCATGGGGGGTGGTGGCTCCGCCAAATCCCACAAGCCCCCGAAGAAACGCAAGGGCTTCGGGCATCTCTGAGCACCCGAAGAGGTACATTGGTTCGCTGGAACACCTAGGGATTGGGCCTCGATGATCAAGCTTCGCCTGAAGCGGTTTGGCAAGAAGCGGGAAGCGAGCTTCCGCCTCGTAGCAACCAACAGCACCTCCCGCCGGGATGGCCGTCCGCTGGAAGAGCTCGGCTTCTACAACCCCCGCACCAAAGAAACGCGCCTCGACACCGAAGCCATCCGCGTCCGCCTGAGCCAGGGCGCCCAACCCACCGACACCGTTCTTTCCCTGCTCGAGAAAGGCGGCCTGATCGAAAAAACGGTCCGTCCTGCTGAAACCGTCGGCAAGCAAAAGCAAGCTGACGCCCGCGACGCTGCTGCCAAGCAGGCGAAGAAGGACGCCGAGTCCGCTGCTGCTGCCGCCAAGGCCGAGGCTGAAGCCGCTGCTGAAGCTGCCAAGGCAGAAGCTGAGGCTGCCGCAGAAGCACCTGCTGAAGACGCTCCAGCAGAAGCCTGAGCTCTGCTCCCATGGCTGAGCCCGAAGGGCTGATCAGCTTCCCCATCACCTTGCCCAATCCCGCGGCGGCCCTGGCCATCGCGGGTGACGAGCAGTCCACGGCCCTGCATCGCCTCGAAGCCCTCACCGGCGCTTCGATCGTGTTGCGGGGTTTGGATTTGGTCATTCGCGCCCGCCCCAGCCAGCTGGAGCGGGCAGCAGCTTTGGTGGAGTTGCTCCGGCCGCTGTGGGAAGAAGGCCAGGCCATCGGCCAGGTGGACATTCAAATCGCCCTTCAGGCCCTGGATACCGGCCGGGGCCAAGAACACCAGCAGATGGGGCGCCAGGTGCTGGCCAAAAGCCAACACGGCAAAGCCCTGCGGCCGCGCACCCTGAAGCAAAAGGCCTACGTCGAGGCCATGGAAGGCCACGACCTCACCCTGGCCCTGGGCCCTGCCGGCACGGGTAAAACCTTTTTGGCCACGGTGCTGGCGGTCCGCATGTTGACTGAGCGCAAGGTGGAGCGCCTGGTGCTCACCCGACCAGCGGTGGAAGCCGGCGAACGGCTGGGCTTCCTCCCTGGAGACCTCCAGCAAAAGGTGGATCCCTACCTGCGCCCCCTCTACGACGCCCTCCACACCCTCCTGGGAGCGGACCGCACCACCGCCTTGCTCGAGAAGGGGGTGATCGAAGTGGCGCCCCTGGCCTACATGCGCGGTCGCACCCTGGCCGATGCCTTCGTGATCCTTGATGAGGCCCAAAACACCACCACCGGCCAAATGCGGATGTTGCTCACCCGGCTGGGCGAAAACTCCCGCATGGTGGTGACTGGCGACCCCACCCAGGTGGACCTGCCCCCAGGGGTGATGAGCGGCCTCAGCGAAGCCGCCCAGGTGCTCGAAGGGGTCGAGGGCGTCGCCATCTGCCGGCTCACGGCCGCCGATGTGGTCCGCCATCCCCTGGT
>CAIYSK010000361.1 GCA_903928835.1 uncultured cyanobacterium | reverse complement strand
GGCTGGATTGATGAGCGGGCCGTGGTGCTGGAAACCCTGCTCTGCTTCAAGCGGGCCGGGGCCGATCTGATCCTCACGTACCACGCCTGCGATGCGGCCCAGTGGTTGCGGGAGAGTTGAGCAGTTCAGCGGCAATGGGACCGAAGCCTCAGCTGGGTTTTGCTTTGGCCACAGGGATCTTTATCGCCCTGATGGCTGCCATTGCTAAAGCCACAGGCCAGGCCTACGTGCTCTTCCCCGAGCTGGGGGCCCTGGCATGGGTGATCTTCACTGACCCCAAGGGTCCGTGGGCCATGTCGCCGCGCCTGCTGATGCTCACCCCTTTTTTGGCGGCATTGCTGGGGGTGGCGATCACCCGCTCCTTGCCCTACAGCCCGCTGTCCCTGGGCCTGGATGTGGTGGGTTGCCTGCTGATCATCCGCGGCCTGCGCTCCCCAATCGTGCCAGCGATTTCAGCCGGAGTTTTGCCCCTAGCCCTAGGGATTCATGGCTGGGCCTATCCGGTTTCAATTTTGGTGGGCACCGGTGGCCTGGCGCTGCTCTCGCAATGGCGTGCCCGGCGGCTGGCGCCAGCCCCCACGGTCAGCGCCCCTACAGCCCTGGATCGGATTGAGTCCAGTTTTGCGATGACCCCCACGGTGCCCCTGCGGCGCTGGGCTGGGGCCCTGGCGGTGTTTCTTGTCCTTGGGCTGGTGTTTGTGAAGGTCTGGGATTCGCCGTTGGTGCTGTTTCCGCCGCTACTGGTGATCGCCTACGACATGCTCGCCTTGCCCGACCACAGCCCGTGGCTTGGCCGTGGCGGCGTGATGATGGTGGTAGGCACCGGGGCAGCTTGGGCTGGCTATGGCCTGGTGGCGACCTTCGGCGTGGTGCCTTGGGCCGCCTTTTTGGCCGTGCTGATCACCCTGGGCTTGCTGCGGCTGGCGCGCTTGACCTGTCCCCCTTGTCTTGGCTTGGCCTTGCTTCCTTTTGTGATCACCCATCCGAATGGGGCCTATCCCTGGCAGGCCCTCACCGGCATGGCTTGTTTGGTGGCGGTGGTTTCCACCACGGAAGCCTGGTTCCCGAGGCCCGCTGTCCGAGAATGGAGTCCATGATCCAACCATCCCCCATGGCTGCTGCAGCGGTCCACCGTCTGGGTCATGTGGCCCTGAGGGTGCAAGACATGGCCCGGGCGGTGGAGTTCTATCAGTTGTTGGGCCTGCGGCTCACCTGGGAGGCGGAGGATTGGGCCTATCTGCAGTCGCCTGAAACCGGCGATGGTGTCGCCCTGCTGAGTCCGGCCTACAAGGCCGCCGGCCCCCATTTCGCCTTCCATTTCAAGCATCGCTCTGAGGTGGATGCCATCCACGCCCAGCTGAGCGCCACGGGCCACAGCGTGGGCCCCGTCCATGACCACCGCGACGGTACGGCCAGTTTTTATCTGCAGGATCCCGAGGGCAACTGGCTCGAGATGTTGTACGAGCCTGCAGAAGGCATCCCGTCCAACGTGGCGGGTCAGGCGTCCATTCCGGCGCAGCTCGGGTGAGCGATCCAGCGGTGACCACCATTCAGGCCGAGGCGCTGGGGTTGTTGGAGTGGCCGCGGCTGGCCGAGCAGTTGGCCAGCTTCGCCAGCACTACGGCGGGTCAACGGGCCTGCCTTGCCCTCCCCCTGCCCGAGAGCCTCGAGCAAAGCCAAGCCCTGTTGGCCGAAACCACCGAACTGCTGGCCCTCGATGGGTTGATGGCTGGTGCTGGGGGGGCGGGCTTGAGTTTCCAGGGGGTTGCCGATATCGCTGGCGTGGTGGCCCACTGCGCCAAGGGGGGCTGCGCCGGCGGCGAATCCCTCCTCGATGTGGCCACCACGCTGGCGGCGGCGCGGCGGTTAAGGCGCGCCATCGATGAGCCGGAGCTGCGGCCGGTGTGCACGGCCCTGCTGAGCACGTTGCGCACGCTTCCGGACCTGGAGCAACGCCTGCTGTTTTGCCTTGAAGAGGGCGGACGCATCGCCGATCGCGCCAGCGCCCCCCTCGAAGGCTTGCGGCGCCAGCTGTTGGAGGGGCGGCGGGAGCGGCGCGATCGGCTGCAAGACCTGGTGCGTCGCTACAGCGCCCTGCTGCAGGACAGCGTGGTTTCGGAGCGTCACGGCCGCCCGGTCTTGGCGGTGAGGGCGGGGGCCGCCAGCCAGTTGCCTGGCCTGGTTCACGACAGTTCGGCCTCGGGCAACACGGTGTTTGTGGAGCCCCAGGCGGTGATCGCCTTGGGCAATCGCATCCGCGAGCTGGAGGGCAAGGAGC
>CAIYSK010000360.1 GCA_903928835.1 uncultured cyanobacterium | reverse complement strand
TGCACCCTTGCCTGTGCCACGGGCAAGCCCGGGCCATCGGCGGTGTGTTTCTGTGGCACTCTCCTCACGGTCACCCGCACTGGGCGTTACCCAGCAAGCCTGGCCATTTGGGAGCCCGGACTTTCCTCAACCAAGCGCGAGCCGGGCCCGAAGGCCTGGCCACCTTGATTGCGACCACCTCGCCTGCTTTCGGGATCCATCATGCCCGCTTGGCCAACGGGGATAATGCCTGGCGTGGGGCTGTAGCTCAGCCGGATAGAGCGACGGTTTCCTAAACCGTAGGTCGTGGGTTCGAGTCCCGCCAGCCCCGTTGTGCAGCTGACCCAGCCCCCAACGTATTGAGCCAATCCCTTCCCCGCGCCTTTGTTTGGATTTGGCGCGGCCAACTGGGGTCGAATCTGGGAACCCAGGTGAGCTTGTATGCCCTGGGGCTTTGGCTCTACCAGCGTCAAGACCAGCTGGCCACGTTTGCTTCGGTTGCGATTGCGGTGCAGGTGGCCAAGCTCCTGGTGGTGCCGCTGCTCGGCAGGCGGTTGCAGTGCTGGCCAAGGCGGCGGGTCCTGCTGTTGGCCCACAGCTTGGCAACGATCACCACCCTGGCGCTGGCGTTGGCACTCCGGCAGGGAGCCGTACCGATGGCGATCGTGTTGGCTGCCATTGCTGGGGCTGCGGCCGCAGAAGCCACCGTGCAGTTGTGCTTTTCCAGCCTCATTCCCCGGTTGGTGCCTGCCGCGCAGTTGGGGCGAGCCAGCGGCCTGTTTGCTAGCTGGGAGGGGGCGGTGGTGATGGTGGCCCCGTTTTTGGGTGCGGCCCTGGCGTCCACGGGTGGACTGGTGGGGGTGCTGGTGCTGGATGGGGCGTCATCCCTGGTGGCCCTGGCCTGTACGGCGCTGGCTGCATGGCCTCAGGCCGCCTTGCGACCCGAGCGGAGGCATCCCAGGGCCGGCGACCAGGCCTCTGGACTGGGTGTTCGCTCTGCCATCCGGGAGCTAGGCCAGAGCCCGACTTGGCGGCCGCTGTTGCTGGTGAACACCTTGGTATCAGCGGTTTTGGCTGCTGTTGAGCTTGGTTTTCCGGCTTGGGTGGTGACGGCGATGGGGCCTTGGCGTCTCACCTTGGCGATGGCGATCGGGGTGGGGGGCTACCTCTTGGGAACCCAACTGTGGTGGCTCAATTGGGCGAGACGGGAGAGCCCGCAATGGTCCACCGTTTTGCGGCGCTGTTTGCTAATTCAAGGGGTGGTTTTGACCGGTTCTGGCCTGGTGATCTTTGAACAGCTGACGGGTATTTGGTTCGCTGCGGTTGGGGTTTTTGCAGGTCTGGTGCCTGTCGTGCTGTCAGCGCTCCAGGCGCTTTGGCAGGTGGCGATTCCGCCTGCGGAGCAGCCCCGCCTGTTTGCCGGTCGCTACAGCCTGGAGTGGTTAGCCCGCTTGCTCGCCGTCCTGCTGCTCACGCTGTTGGTCGACCGGGTGCTGACCCCGGCTGTGGCCTGGCCTGGTTGGCCCGAAGGGCTGATCGCTGCCCTTGGCAGCGGGGCCGGCCGGCCGGCCGCCATGGCGTTAGGGCTCGTGGGCTGGGGCCTGCTCTTGCCGCTGCTCGTTCTATGGCGCCCCCTGGGACGGTTGGGTTTGGGCGCAGCTAGCGAAGCTTGATCCGATGCGCATTCTGATTTACACCTCCAGTGGCGGTACGGCCCACGACGCCGCCGCCGAGGCGATTGCCCAGTGGGTGGCCCTGCGATCCCCGGAGATCGAGGTGCGGGTGGAGCAGGTGCTGGAGCGCTCCAGCCCCACCTACCGCAGGGGGGTGGCCCTCTACAACTGGATTCAGCGCCACCACCCTTGGCTGCACCAGCTCTATTGGCGGGCCATGGAATGGGAAGACCTGGTGAAGCCGGGCACGGTGTTGTTTGGTCGGAAGTACCTGATTCAGCTGCTGCGGGAGTTCCGCCCGGATCTGCTGATTTCGACCCACCCCCACACCAACCGGGGCCATTTCGCCCTGGCCAAACGGGTGCTGGGGCCCCAGCTGCGCTGCATCACCTGTTGCACCGAGCTGGATGGGGGGTTTGGCTTTAGCCGCAATTGGCTGTGTGGGCGCACCGATCTGTTTTGGGCGCTCACCGATGCCGTGAAGGCCGAGGTGGAACGGCGGCGGCCAGGGGTGAAGGCCGTAGCCCTGGGGCCCCTGCTCTATCCCGCCTATCACCAGGGCTCTTCCGCCAATCACCACGGTGCTGGGGCGCAAGCTGGGGCCAAAGACAAAGGCTTGCCGCTGCTGGTGCTGGCAACGGGTTCCAATGGCGCCAATAACCATCTGCCGCTGCTGGAGAGGCTGGTGCCTTTTGCTGGCCAACTTCAGGTGGTGGCCCTGGGTGGGCGCCGTCCCGCCGTGGGTCAGCAGGTGGAGGCCTGGGCGGCGCGGCATCCGGATTTGGACGTGCGAGCCCTCAACTATCAAGGGCCGGAGGCAATGGCAGATCTCTACGGGCGGGCTTGGGCCATGGTGAGTCGACCGGGTGCGCGCACAGCCACGGAGGCCTTGTTCATGGCTTGCCCGCTGATTTTTAATCACTACGGCACAACCATGCCCCAGGAATTGCTGGCTCCCCGTTATTTCGCGGCTCGCCGATTAGCTTATTCGATCCGCAGGCCCGAGCAGCTCGCGGCGCTTGTGGCCCAATGGCTGGACAATCCCCACGACTATGCAGCCCTGCGCCAGCGTTATCAGGACCACAGACTTCGCAGTGATCCCGATCAGATTTTGAAAAGCCTCCTGCCTTGATCCAGAGTGGTTGTCTTTAAAGTGTGCCGATTGAATGCCTGAACCGATTGCCATTGTTGGAATCGGTTGCCGGCTGCCTGGTGGTGTGGACTCCCCGCAATCCTTTTGGGAGTTGCTCAGGGAAGGACGGGAGGTGATCACCGAGATCCCTGCGGATCGCTGGGATCTCGGGCTGCACTACCACCCTGACCCCTCCCATCCGCTCACCCAGCACGTGCAGCGGGGCGGCTTTGTTGACGGGATCGATCAGTTTGATGCCACCTTTTTTGGCATCAGCCCCCGGGAAGCGGTGTGCATGGATCCCCAGCAACGCCTGTTGCTGGAGGTGGCCTGGCGGGCCCTGGAAGATGCGGGTCAGCCGTTGGAGGCCGTGCAGAGCAAGGCGATTGGGGTGTTTATGGGCATTTCCAGTGCCGATTACAGCGCCTTGGTGTGGGCTTCGAACGAGCGTTTTCTCATCCCCAACAATGAGCCCTTTGTGCTGCCGGGCAATACCGGCTGCATTGCGGCGAACCGGCTCTCCTATTTCTTTGATTTCAAGGGCCCCAGCTTCACGGTGGACACCGCTTGCTCCTCCTCCCTGGTGGCGGTGCATTTGGCCTGCGAGAGCCTTTGGCGGGGGGAATCGGAGGCGGCCTTGGCCGGTGGGGTGCAGGCCCTGATCCATCCGGGGATTCAGATGAGTTTCTGCAAGGCAGGGCTGTTGGCCCCCGATGGGCGCTGCAAAAGCTTTGATGCCAGCGCCGATGGCTACGGGCGTTCGGAAGGGGCTGGGGTGGTGGTGCTCAAGCCCCTGGCGGCGGCTGAGGCTGCGGGGGATTCGGTGTATGCCGTGATCCATGGCTCAGCGGTCAATTCCGATGGCCGCAGCAACGGCATGGTGGCCCCCAATGCCCGGGCCCAGGTGGCCTGCGTGCGCGCCGCCTTTGCCCGGGCCGAGATCGATCCTTCCGCCACCCAATACGTGGAGGCCCATGGCACCGGCACCCGCCAGGGCGACCCCATCGAACTGAGGGCCCTGGGCACCGTGCTGGGCGAGGGACGGCCCGAGGGAGAGGTGTGCCGGGTGGGTTCGGTGAAGAGCAATGTGGGCCACTCAGAAACCGCCGCCGGTATCACCGGCTTGATCAAGGCGGCCCTGTGTGTATCGAAGCGGCAGTTGCCGCCGAGCCTCCATTGCCGGCAACCCAACCCATCGGTTGATTTCGCTGCCCTCAAGCTGGAGGTGCAGACCGCTCTGGAGCCGTTCCCCTATCCCGAGCGGGCGGCCGTGGT
>CAIYSK010000359.1 GCA_903928835.1 uncultured cyanobacterium | reverse complement strand
TACTCAGCTCCCATCGCATGCATAAACTGGCTAAGGATCTAGCGGATTCAGGGGATTTTGATCTAATTATTTACGACACACCTCCGTCGGTGGGCCTATCCGATGCTGCCCTAATTGCTATAGCCAACTGGGCCAACTGACTAATCAACTCATCGAGCTGGCTGGCCTCGGCATCGAGCCGCAAACCCACAACCACCCCGGCACTCACCGCTGCCGGTAAACCCGCTTCTGGCAACAGGGCCTGGGCACCACTCACCAGCAAAAACAGCATCCCTAGGCTGAGCTGGAGCTTGAGGCCGTCGGAATTGGGGGGCAGGCGCTTGAGCACCTCCACCAGCAACCAACCACCCAGGGCGCCGATCGCCACGCCGCCACCGAGCCGCAACGCCAACAGTGCAGCCACATCCTGCCAGCTATCGAGATCCCCCAAGGCCAGTTGCAGCAGCAGCAGGGCCAAGACCGCGCCAGCCGGTTCAAGGATCAGGCCTTCCGCTTCCAGCAGCTGCCCCAAGCCTGGAATCAGGCGCATCTGCTGCACCATCGGCGTGACCACCGTGGGGCCAGTCGCCAGGGCAATCGCCCCAAACACCCAGGCCAAGGGCCAGGGCAACCCTGCCAAATAATGGGCAAACAAAGCCCCACCCACCAAACCGAGCACGCCCCGCACCAACACCAACTGCACCACGGCCCTCTGGAGGTCGCGACCGGCCAGGCGCAAATTCAGGCCGCCATCAAACAACACCAAGCTCACCAGCAAACCCACCAAGGGCTCCAGCCCCCGGCCCAGGGTTTCTGGCTGCACCAAATCCAAGCCAGCTCGACCAATCAACAGCCCGGTGGCCAACAGCAGCACCACGGCAGGCAGGTTGCTCAGCCGTGCCACCAACTGGGCCAAGGCACCGGCGAAAAACGCCTCTCCCCAAAGCAATTCCATCAGGTCAATCGTCGAGGGAGCCGTAGAGGGGTTCGACCCGGATGCCGATCACAGCACTGGGACGCAACACCAAATACTCTCCCTCAAGATCGCCCATCGGCACATTCACAAAGGTGTCGGATGCGGCAGAGGACGACGATGCCGCGGTCAGAACGCCGCCGTACCACTGCTGGAAGGCTTCCAGGGTTTTGAAGTGGGCGATTTCGCTCTGACCACCACTGAGATGCAGGTGCACGGCGTAGCGCCGGGGGGTGCGGGCCATGGCAGGGGGTGGCCCAGGGGGCCTTCACTCCACTAAGGATGGCGGATCACGCAACGCAGATCGCGGAATAGTGGCCCTCCCAACCTGCTCTGGCAGGCTGGGCGCACCCCAATCGATCCAGGGCCGAAGGGCTTGCCATGCCAGGAGAAAAGCCCCTGCTGCTACTGGTCGACGGCCATTCCCTCGCCTTTCGTAGTTTTTACGCCTTTTCCAAAGGCGGTGAAGGGGGCCTGAGCACCAAGGAGGGCGTACCCACTTCCGTCACCTATGGCTTTCTCAAAGCCCTGCTCGACAACTGCAAGGGCTTGGCCCCCCAGGGGGTGGTGATTGCCTTTGACACCGCCGAACCCACCTTTCGGCACGTAGCCGACGAGGCCTACAAGGCCCACCGCGACACGGCCCCCGAGCACTTCTTTGCCGACCTGGCCAACCTGCAAACCATCCTCGAAGACTCCCTCGACATTCCTCTCTGCATGGCGCCGGGGTACGAGGCCGACGACGTCCTGGGCACCCTGGCCAACAGGGCTGCCAACCAGGGCTGGCGGGTGCGGATCCTCTCCGGCGACCGGGATCTGTTTCAGCTGGTTGACGACCACCGCGATATTTCCGTGCTGTACATGGGGGGAGGGCCCTATGCCAAAAACAGCGGGCCCACGAACATTCGCCGCGAGGGGGTCATCGCCAAGCTCGGCGTCACCCCGGAAGAGGTGGTCGACCTCAAAGCACTCACGGGCGATTCCTCCGACAACATCCCTGGCGTCAAGGGCGTGGGTCCCAAGACCGCGATCAGCCTGCTCCAATCCTTCGAGCATGTGGATGGCATCTATGCCGCCCTCGATGGCCTTGATGGCCCCAAAGCCAGCAACGGGCCCCTGAAAGGAGCCCTGATCGACAAGCTGCGGGCCGACAAGGAGAACGCCTACCGCTCCCGGATGCTGGCCGAGATCCTGATCGATATCCCCCTACCCAGCGAGCCGCGGCTGGAGCTGGGTGAGGTCAAAGCCTTAGCCCTCGCCGGCAGCCTCGAGGAGCTGGAGCTCTTCAGCCTGGTGCGCCAGGTGCCCAACTTCGCCACCATTTTCTCCACCCATCCCCCGGACCTTTCCGGGCTCAAAGAGGGCCCAGCAACCAAAACCGCCGGCGCATCAAGCCAAAACCCTGCCAATCCAACAGCCACCGATCCAACGGCTGCCAATCCAACACCCCCTGATTCCCCAGGGACTGATTCCCCAGTCACCCATCCCGCAGCAGGCCAACCCAGCCTCGAGCCCCAGCTGATCAGCCTCCCCCCTGAACTCGAGGCCCTGGTGGGGCGGTTGATGGCCGCCACCGATTCCGCCCATCCCATCGCCCTCGACACCGAAACCACCGATCTCAATCCGTTCAAAGCTGAGCTGGTTGGCATGGGTTTCTGCTGGGGTCCAGGTCCAGCGGATCTGGCCTATCTGCCGATTGGCCACCACCCCCCCATGGCCGCGGATCTGCTCAGTGCGGCTCCCGCCGCCCCACCCCAACTTCCCTTGGCTGCGGTGGTGGAAGCCCTGGCCCCCTGGCTGACCAGCCCAGACCACCCCAAAAGCCTGCAAAACGCCAAGTACGACCGGTTGATCCTGTTGCGCCATGGCTTGGCCCTCGGCGGCGTGGTGATGGACACCCTGTTGGCCGATTACCTGCGCGATGCCAACGCCAAACACGGCCTTGAGGCCATGGCGGAGCGCAACTTTGGCTTCCTCCCAACCAGCTTCAGCGACCTTGTGGCCAAGGGTGCCAACTTCGCCTCGGTGCCGATCGAGGTTGCGGCCCTCTATTGCGGCATGGACGTGCACCTCACCTGGAGGCTCAGCCAGCTGTTGGGCCAGCAACTCCAGGAACTCGGTGGGGCCTTGATGCCCCTGCTGCGGGAGGTGGAGCTGCCGCTGGAGCCCGTGCTGGCAGCCATGGAAGCCACCGGCATCCGCATCGACATCGCCTACCTCCAGGAGCTCTCGGGCGAATTGCTCGCCACCCTCACAAGCCTGGAAGCCCAGGCCAAGGAGGCCGCCGGCAGCGATTTCAACCTGGCCTCCCCCAAGCAATTGGGCGAACTGCTGTTCGACACCCTGGGGCTCGATCGCAAAAAGTCACGCAAAACCAAAACGGGCTGGAGCACCGATGCCGCCGTGCTCGAGAAGCTGGAGGCCGATCACCCGGTGGTGCCCTTGGTGCTGGAGCACCGCACCCTGAGCAAATTAAAAAGCACCTATGTGGATGCCCTACCCGCCCTGGTGGAACCGGAAACGGGGCGGGTGCACACCGATTTCAACCAGGCTGTAACCGCCACCGGCCGGCTCTCGAGCAGCAACCCAAACCTGCAAAACATCCCGATTCGCACGGTGTTTTCCCGCCGAATTCGAAAAGCGTTTTTGCCCCAGGATGGCTGGCAACTGATCAGCGCCGACTACTCCCAAATCGAGCTGCGCATCCTCACCCACCTCTCGGGGGAGGAGGTGCTCGTGAACGCCTACCAACAGGGAGACGATGTGCATGCCCTCACCGCCCGCTTGCTGCTGGAAAAAGAGGACATCACTCCCGATGAGCGGCGGCTAGGCAAGACCATCAATTTCGGGGTGATCTACGGCATGGGCGCCCAGCGGTTTGCCCGCGAAACCGGCGTGAGCCAGGCCCAGGCCAAGGGGTTTTTAAGCAAGTACAAGCAGCGCTACCCCAAGGTGTTTGCCTTCCTGGAACTTCAAGAACGGCTGGCCCTCAGCCAGGGCTATGTGGAGACAATCCTGGGCAGGCGGCGGCCCTTCCCCTTTGATCCCAATGGCTTGGGTCGCCTCAGGGGCAAAGATCCCCTCGCGATCGACCTCGAGGTGGCCCGCCGGGGCGGCATGGAGGCCCAGCAACTTCGTGCCGCGGCCAACGCCCCCATCCAGGGCTCCTCCGCCGACATCATCAAAGTGGCCATGGTGCAGCTGCACCACAAGCTGGAAAGCAATGGCCTGGCCGCCAGGCTGCTGCTCCAGGTGCACGACGAACTGGTGCTCGAAGCCGCCCCCGAGGTGCTGGATGCGGTGGTCACCCTGACGCGTGAAACCATGGAAAACGCCGTCAAACTCTCGGTGCCTCTTGTGGTGGAAACCGGGGTGGGCCCGAACTGGATGGAAGCGAAATGACAGCAGCCCCCATGGCCCTTCAGCTCACCAACACCCTCACACGCCGCACCGAAACCTTTGAGCCGCTCGAGCCCGGCAAGGTGAGCATCTATTGCTGCGGGGTCACGGTCTACGACCTGTGCCACCTGGGCCACGCCCGCAGCTACATCGCCTGGGACGTGCTGCGCCGCCACCTGATCTGGAGTGGCTACCAGGTGACGTTCGTACAGAACTACACCGACATCGATGACAAGATCTTGGGCCGCGCCGCCGCGGAAGGCAGCTCGATGGAGGCGGTGAGTGAGCGCAATATCCAGGCCTTCGTGGCGGACATGGCTGCGCTGAATATTCTTCCGGCCGATCGCATGCCCCGGGCCACCCAAAGCCTCGATGGGATTCGCGCCTTGATCAGCGAGCTGGAAGCCAAAGGCGCCGCCTACTCCGCCGATGGGGACGTCTATTTCGCCGTGATGAAGCACGCCGGCTACGGCAAACTTTCTGGCCGCGATCTTGCCGAACAACAGCACAACGCCGAGGGGCGGGTCGCCGATGTCGAAGAGGGACGCAAACAGCACCCCTTTGATTTCGCCCTCTGGAAAGGAGCCAAGCCGGGCGAACCCAGCTTTCCCTCCCCCTGGGGTGCGGGCCGGCCTGGCTGGCACATCGAGTGTTCCGCCATGGTGCGCGCCGAACTCGGCGACACCATCGACATCCACCTGGGCGGTGCCGACCTGATCTTTCCCCACCACGAGAACGAAATCGCCCAATCGGAAGCGGCCAGCGGCCACGAGCTCGCCCGCTATTGGCTGCACAACGGCATGGTGAACGTGGGCGGTCAGAAGATGAGCAAGTCGCTCGGCAACTTCACCACGATCCGGGCCCTGTTGGAGAGCGGTGTGTCAGCCATGACCCTGCGGCTGTTCGTGCTGCAGGCCCACTACCGCAAACCCCTCGATTTCACCCCCGAGGCCCTCGAGGCCGCGGCCACCGGCTGGAAGGGTCTCAATGCCGCCCTGAAGTTGACGGCTGCCACCGGCCCGGCAGCCCAGGCCGCCAGCGAACCCCAGCAAGAGAATCGCCCAGACTTGGCCGATGCCCGCAGCCGTTTTGCGGCGGCCCTCAACGACGACCTCAACACCTCCGCCGCCCTGGCGGTGCTGTTTGAGTTGGCCAAACCCCTGCGCGCTTTGGCCAACCGCATCGAGCGGGGCGATCCAGCCGCCGAAGCCGAAGCCAACCAAAGCGAGCTCATCGCCCGCTGCCACCTGCTGCAGGAACTCGCCGGCGTTCTGGGGCTAAAAATCGAAACAGAGCCCGCCAAACCAGACGCCTGGGGCAACGGACATCCCGGAGCGGGCGACGCTGAAATCCAGGCCCAGATCGAAGAGCGGCTTGCCGCCAAGGCCGCCAAAAACTTCCAAGAGGCCGACCGCATCCGCGACGCGCTCAAGGCCCAAGGCATCGAACTGATCGACAAGGGCGGTGGGCAAACGGAATGGCTGAGGCACTGAATACTCGCCCCTACAGCCATGGGACGGGATTGGCGCAGTTGTTCGATTCATTCAACAAGCCGCTGAGCGATCGCGCCGCTGGGTGGCCAGCAACGCCAAGACTGCTGACAGCAAAAGCACGCCGCCCAGGTAGGCCAGGGCCAGGGTGTCGCCCTGGGGCCTGAGCATCAGTCGCCCCATCACAAAAGGAGCCATAAAACCGCCGATGTTGCCAAAGGCGTTGATCGCAGCAATGCCCCCGGCGGCAGCCCTGCCGCCCAGAAACTGCAGCGGGGTTGCCCAAGCTGGTCCCAGGCTTGAGAAAGCAGCCGCGGTGGCGATGCTGATCAACGCCAATCGCAATGGACCAGTTGCTGGCAGCGATAGGAACAAGGCCAGGGCCGCCACGGCTAGAGGTACGGCCACAAACAGACGCTTATCAACGTGGTGATCGGCAGCGCGACCCACAAGCAGCATCACCACCACCGCCAGACCGTAAGGAATGGCACTGAGCAAATTCACCAGGACTGGCGACGGTGCATCCTGGCCCAGGGCATCACCCACAAAACGTGGGATCCAGAAACTGAAGCCGTAGAAGCTGGTGGCGATGCCTAAGTAAAGGAAGCTCAGCAGCCAGAGACGGCGATCTCCCCAAAGGGCAGCCAGACCTTGGACCTTGTCGCCGCTGGCCTGACTCTGGTCACGCTCCTGCTGCAAGGCCTGCTCGAGCGCTTCTGCCTCGGCGCTCTGAAGCCAGCGGGCTTGGTGGGGGCGGTTGGGTAACCAGTGCCAGACGATGACGGAAAGAACAATGGCGGGCAAAGCCTCCAGCAGAAACAGCCAACGCCAACCAGCCAGGCCGAGAAAACCATGCAGTGAGAGCAGCGCTGCCGAAACCGGCCCCCCCAGCAGACCAGCGACCGGAATGGCGAGCATGAAACCCGCCAGGGTGCGGGCCCGCTGCCCTGCAGGTACCCAATGGCTTAAGTAGAGAATAATTCCAGGGAAAAAACCCGCTTCTGCCACGCCAAGCAAGAGCCGCAGCCCGTTGAACTGGGCCGCTGTGGTCATGAACGCCATCAGCGCAGCGACCACCCCCCAAGTGAACAGGATGCGGCTGATCCAGCGCCGCGCCCCAACCCGATCAAGGATCAGGTTGCTCGGGATTTCAAACAGGACGTAGCCGAGAAAAAAGATCCCGGCGGCAAACCCGTAGGAGGCGCTGTTGAGACCAAGATCCCTGGAAACCCCGACGGCAGCAAAGGAGACATTGACGCGATCGAGGTAGGCGACCACGTAGAGGAGGAACAGAAACGGGAGCAGGTGCCGGCGCAGGGCGGCCAAAGCCCCCTCAAGGGGATCACCAGTTCCGGGCAGAGGGAGGTCGTCGGAACCCACTGAGCGCATCACCGCGTTAGATCAAAGAGTTTCCCTGACCAACGGCAACAACGCCGTACAGCACCAGATTGGGAGCCAAGGCCAAGGGGATCAGGAGGGCGGCTGCTTTTGCGTAGCCATCATCCGCTCGATTTTGCGGATGCGGTCGAGGGTGGTGCTCCACACGTCAAGCTCGAAAGCACGGGCCTTATCACCAGCTTGAACCGCAGCGCGGCACTGGGCGACCAAAGCATCAATGTCCTCGCCCTGTTCGAAGGCCTCCCACAGGGTGCGCTCGAGCTTGGCCCGTTCGATGAAATTCCAGCGCTGGAGAAAACCGGGCAGATCAGCCATGGGGTACCAGGACCGAACTCGGCCCATCGGGGTGCTCCCATGGTGCCGGGCAGCGCAGCCGCAGGGGCTTGCCCGTGGCCGGATGGCGAAACCGCAGCCCCCAGGCATGCAGCCGTAGGCGATCTGCCCCTGGTGCCACCCCATAGATCGGATCCCCCAGGATCGGATGGCCGATCTGCTCGAGATGCACCCGCAATTGGTGGGAGCGGCCAGTGCGGGGCACGAGCAACAATCGGGAGATCGGCCGGCCCTGGCCATCCCAGCGCCGCTGCAGCAAGCGCCAATGGGTTATGGCTGATTTACCGCCTTGGTCCACAGGCAGCGGGCCATAGCGGGGCGGCCGGGTGCCAATCCGGGCCAGGGGCCGATCGATCAGGCCGCCCTGGGCCCTGGGGTGGCCAGCCACCTCGGCCCCATAGACCTTGTGGATCGCGCGCCCGGCAAACAGGCCACTGAGCTGGCGGTGGACCAGGGGGGTGAAGGCCAGCAGCAGCAAGCCCGAGGTGTCGCGATCGAGCCGGTGCACCAGGCGCAGCTCCGGCCAGCGCTGCTGGACCCGGGTGATCAGGGAATCGGCCAAATCCGGCCCCAAACCGGGTTGGCTCAAGAGCCCCGAGGGCTTGTCAAAGGCCGCCAAATAGGGGTCTAGGTACAAAAGGCGGGGTTCCAGATCCACAGGGCCAATCCAGCGGGCAGGGGCGATGGGAAACTGGAGCGCCGAAACCTACAGGGGCCCCAGCCGTGAAAGCCATCAGCGTGCTGGGATCCACCGGGTCGATCGGCACCCAAACCCTCGAGATCGTGGAGGCTTTCCCCGATCGCTTCAAGGTGGTGGCCCTCACGGCAGGGCGCAACCTCGACCTCCTGATCCAGCAGATTCAGCGCCACGCCCCCGAGGTGGTGGCCCTGGCCGATGCCGAGCTGGTGGCCAGCCTGAAGACCCGGCTTAACGCCCTCGAGCCCGCCCAGCGCCCGGCCAAGCTGCCCGAATTGCTGGGCGGCCCCGACGGCATCTGCGTGGCGGCGGCCTGGCCCAGCGCCGATCTGGTGGTGACCGGGATCGTCGGTTGCGCGGGCCTGCTGCCCACCCTGGCTGCGGTGCGCGCCGGTAAGGATCTGGCCCTGGCCAACAAGGAAACCCTGATCGCCGCTGGTCCGGTGGTGTTGCCGGAATTGGCCAAGAGCGGTTCGCGGCTGTTGCCAGCCGATTCCGAGCACTCGGCCATCTTCCAGTGCCTCCAGGGCACGCCCTGGGCCGACACCGCCCGCCTCTCCACGGGCATCCCCACCCCGGGGCTGCGCCGCATCCAGCTCACCGCCTCGGGCGG
>CAIYSK010000358.1 GCA_903928835.1 uncultured cyanobacterium | reverse complement strand
GGGCTTCCTTTTGGCTGCCTACCAGCGATTGCCGCCATCGTGGTAGCCGCCTTCAGTTCGGTCACCGGTGCCACGGTCGGTGCCACGGTTGCCGCTGGATCGGTTACCGCTGGATCTGTTGGCGCCGCCGGCCCCTTGCCGGGGGGCGGCGGGGTTGACGCGAATCATGCGGCCCATCCACTCGACCTCTTGGAGGTCGTCGGTGGCTTTTTGCTCAGCTGCGTCGTCGGCTAATTCGACAAAGGCAAAGCCCCTTTTGCGGCCCGTTTCCCGGTCCAGGGGAAGACTGCATTGGATGACTTCTCCGTAGGGGCTGAAGAGATCGAGTAAGTCCTCCCGTTCCGCCTGGAACGAGAGGTTGCCAACGTAAAGCGTCATGGCTGAAGCGAGGCCTAGCCGTCGAAACGGGAGATCTGCAGAGCCTTGTTCATTACGCGCAGCTGGCGGAGGCCCTGGAAGACATCCTCTGGCATGCCCTTGGGAAGATCGACCGTGCTGTGGGTATCAAAGATCTGAATCCGGCCAATGGAGCGGCCGTTCAGGCCGGCTTCGTTGGCAATGGCGCCAACGATGTTTCCCGGCTTGATGCGATCGCGCCAGCCCACTTCCACCCGGAAGCGTTCCATGTGGTCCTCTGGGGGGCCCATGGGCCGGTCACCGCGGGGGGCTCCCCTGCCAGCATCCCGGCCATCCCTACCGGCATCCCTTCCCCCATCCCGTCCGCCATCGCGGCCGAAGTCCCGGCCGCCTTCCCGGCTCCGGCGGGGATCACGGCCGATGTCACGGCTTGGACCGTTTTGCCGCACCTGGTCGAAGTTGTCTTCGCCCTGGATCAACAGGGGTTTGCCCGCCAGGCTGAATTCGAGGGCGGCCAGGGCCAGTTGCTCGGAGGTGCAACCCAGTTCCTGGGTGACCCGTTGCAGGATCTCGCTGAGCAGGGCCCGCTCTTCTTCGTTGGTCGCTGGGGTTTGCAGGCTGGTGGTGAGCTTGGTGCGCAGCCGATCCAGGCGGTTTTGGTTGATGGTGGCGTTGTTGGGCACATCCATTTGCTCGATCGGTTTGCCCACAGCCCGCTCGAGGCCGCCCAGGAAGCGGCGCTCTCGGGGGGTGAGAAACAGGATGGCGTCGCCGGTGCGACCAGCCCTGCCGGTGCGGCCGATGCGGTGGACGTAGGCCTCCGAGTCAAAGGGGATGTCGTAGTTGATCACCAGGCTGATGCGATCCACATCCAGGCCCCGGGCTGCCACGTCGGTGGCCACCAACACATCCACCTGGCCTTGCTTGAGCCGTTCGATGGTCCGTTCCCGTTGGGCCTGGGGCACATCGCCATTGAGCACGGCCACGTCGTAGCCGTGTTGCTCCAGGGATTCGGCCACCGTCATGGTGATGGCCTTGGTGCGGGCAAAGATGATCACCCCCTCACTGCGTTCTGCTTCCAGCACCCGCTCGAGGGCCCCGATCTTGTGGGGGGCGTGCACCATCAGGTAGCGCTGGCGGATCCGGCTGGCATCGGCAGCTTTTTGCTTGATGGTGACCTCGGCTGGAGCGTTGAGGTACTTCTGGGAAATCCGGCGAATTTCGCTCGGCATGGTGGCCGAGAACAGCACGACCTGACGATTTTCAGGGAGCTGGGTGAGAACCCATTCGACGTCGTCGATGAATCCCATGCGCAGCATCTCGTCGGCCTCGTCAAGTACCAAGGCCCGCAGGGAAGAGAGGTCGAGGGTGCCCTGACGCATGTGGTCCATCACCCGTCCCGGGGTGCCAACCACGATCTGCACACCCCGTTTGAGTTGGTGGATCTGGTCGCGGAAATCAGCTCCGCCGTAGATCGCCAAAACCCGCACATGGTTGAGATGGGCGGCGTAGCTGCTGAAGGCATCGGCCACCTGGATGGCGAGTTCCCGGGTGGGTGCGAGCACCAACACCTGGGGCTTGCGCTGCTCGGGGTCCAGGGCCGCCAGCATGGGCAAGGCAAAGGCGGCCGTTTTGCCGGTGCCGGTTTGGGCCTGGCCCACCAGGTCGCGGCCGAGCATCAGTTCGGGGATGGCGGCCTTCTGGATCGGTGAGGGCTCTTGGTAGCCGATGTCGCTGAGGGCCTTCAGCAATTCGGGGCCGAAGCCAAAGCGCGAGAAGCCGGAGGGCTCGGGCTCGGGATTGGCCTCAGTCTTTGGTTTGGCGCTGGATTCGCTGGGTGCTTCGCTGGAAATTGCTATGGGATCGATCTGGCCAGCTTCAGTGGTCTCAAGGGTCCCTGGATTGGCTTGCTCTGCTTGCGCTTCGCTATCGATGAAAGAGCTCGTGTCGCTGTCGATAGATGGGCGCGTCTCGCTGTCGACTGCGCAGGTGAAACTGCCGCCGGTTGAAATTTCGGTCACTGGATTAATTGGGCCTGGTGATGTCCTTCAACGCAGGCCGGCAGAAACCCAATGGAAGTGAGGATTCAACGTGCCCTTTGGATGGACTCGTGCAATCGGATGACGGCACGCCTGCGCTGAATTCAGAAAACTGCCCTGCCCTTGAAAAAGGGTGAATTCTTAACTTATCACCCGGCCGCGCTTTCCCTTGTGGGCCCGAAATCCCTTACGCGACCAAAATCGTCATCGAAGCGTTCGATGTCGTCCTCGCTGAGCAGAGCGCCCCGCTGGACTTCCACCAGCAGCAAATCGCTGGATCCGGCGGTGGCGCGGTGCAGGGTCGCCTGGGGAATGAAGACACTCGTGCCGGGGGTGGCCGGGACGCGGTTCCCGTCGATCTCCAGGAGTCCCTCGCCAGCCACGACCACCCAGTGCTCCGATCGGTGCCGATGCCTTTGCAGGCTGATTCGGGCGCCGCTGCGGATCAATAGCCGCTTCACCAGGTAGCCATCCCCATGGCCAAGGTTTTCAAACCAGCCCCAGGGCCGCTCGACCCGCTCCGCGGTTGGGCTGGATGGCCGGGGCATGGCTGGAGCGTTGGGGTCGCTGATCAAGTTGAGGCTCCGATCATGGTGATGGTGTGATCAAGATGGCCCGCTGCTTGGCCCGGGTGAGAGCTGTGTAAAGCAGCCTGTGGCTAGGTCGACCCGACTCACCCATGAGGATCCAAACCTCATCGGCTTCGCTGCCCTGCGCCTTGTGGACCGTGAGGGCAAAGGCCGGCTGGGCATCGGGCAACTGGGCGGGGTGAATCAGCAGGTGGGCTGGGCTGCCCGCGACGCTGCCCGCGACCCCAAACAGCAGGCGTTTGCAGCCCTCGCGTTCAACGACAAGACCCACATCCCCGTTGGCCAGCCCCAAATCGGTGAGGTTGCGCTGGCACAGGACCGGGGTGCCAATCGGCCAATGCTGGGGGCCAGATTGGGCCGCGACCCCAAGCAGCTCCTGGTGGATGGCCTCCAGACCCCAGCGCCCGCGGCGTAGGGGCGTGAGCACCAGCAGGGTTTCGAGCTCCGCCAGTAGACGGGCAGCCGCCCCAGGATCGTTTGAAGGATCGTTTGCTGTGGTGCTTTGGCAGAGCTCCTGGAGCTGGAGCTGGCGTTGTTTCAGGCGCCTGAGCAGCCCTTCGGGCAGCCTTCGGGGGGACTGCTGCTGCCAGATGAGGTTGTCGCTCGCCCCCAGGTTGGCAAGGCAGGCCAGGGTGGCTGGGGGCAGGGCGATGGAGTCGTCCGGGGTTCCAACCAAGGTGGAGGCCACGGCGGCAATGGCCCCGTTGTTGCGGTAGGTGGTCTGCAGGCGGACCGACGCGTCTCCAAGCCGTTGGCGCTGCTCTGGGGCGTTGAGTTCCAGCAACACAGCTCCGGCGCCGATCGGTGGCAGCTGGCCGCTGTCGCCCACCAGCACCAGTCGGCTTTCG
>CAIYSK010000357.1 GCA_903928835.1 uncultured cyanobacterium | reverse complement strand
CTGCTGCAAAAGCCGCAGGGCCCGCTGCTCCGCCCAGGCTCCCTGCAGGCCCATGCTGTGCCGCAGGGCTTTGCGGCGTGGGTCGTTGGAGCGTTGGGATGGGGGAGGCACACCTTGGGGACCCATGGCAAAAGGCGCAGGCGCCACACCAGTGCCCCAGGTGTTCCATTCCTAGGCTTGCTCCAGCAAGAACCCAGCCATGCGTAACCAGCCGAGGTCCCCACGGTTTGCTGTCCCCAGTTGGTGGCACCGCCCGCTACTGGCGTTGGCGGCCGTTCTGGTCCTGTGGTGGTCACCCCAGGCAGCGGATGCGGCGATGGATGTGGCCAAGCAAGTGCTGATCGGTGCCGACTTCAGCGGCCAGGAGCTGCGGGGGGCGACCTTCAATCTCACCAATCTGCGCGACGCCACCTTTGCCGGCTCCGATCTCCAGGGAGCAAGCCTTTTTGGGGCCAAATTGCAGGACGCCGACATGAGCAACACCAACCTGCGCGAAGCCACCCTGGATTCAGCGGTGTTTGAGGGCACCAACCTCACGAACGCCGTACTTGTGGACGCCTTCGCCTTCAACACCAAATTCAGAGACGTGGCCATCGAGGGCGCCGATTTCACCAACGTGCCGTTGCGCGCCGATGCCCTCAAAACCCTGTGCGCAGCAGCCAGTGGCACCAACCCCGTCACGGGGCGAGCCACCCGCGACAGCCTTGGTTGCAGCTGAGGGGACACCACCATGAGCTTTGACGCCCGCAGTCTTGAGCGCCTCCAGGAGCTGGGTCGGACCCTGCCCCAACCCCTGGCCAGCCCCACTCCCGTAGCCAAATCCCGGCCCAAAGCCAATGAACGGCGCCACCGGGTGGAGATCGAGGACGATCCCCAAGAACTGTTTCGCGAGTTGATGCAGGTCAGCCCGGATGGCACCGTGCCCCCCCATTTGATGGCGCGGCTCAAGGAGGCTGAAAGCCGCCAAAAGCCCTTACAACAACAGCCAAGACCTGGTCAAGCACCCGGCCAACAGCCTGGAGGGAATCCGGCCCAACAACAGCGGGCCCAACACCAAAGGGGCAAGCAAACCAGCCTGGGCAAACCCGATCCCCGCACCGCCCAGGAGCATGGGGAGCTCTACACAGCCTTCCAGCAATTGCTGCTTGAAGACGAGGGTGATTGAAAACCACGGTGCCTGAGGACCACCCGTCTTGAGGACCAAGCCGCCTGACGTCGGGCGGGGGGTCGCCCCCTATCCTGACCTCCAACAATCCAGTATCCATGGCCATTCGCATCGGCATCAACGGTTTTGGTCGCATCGGCCGGCTTGCCTTCCGCCGCGCCTGCACCCTCGGCGATGTGGAGGTGGTGGGCATCAACGATCTCATCGACGTTGACTACATCAGCTACATGCTCCGCCACGATTCCACCCATGGCCGCTTCAGCGGTGACGTGCGGATCGAAAACGGCCAGCTGGTGGTGAACGGCAACCGCATCCGCATCAGCGCTGAGCGCGATCCCAACAACCTCAACTGGGGCGACATCGGTGTGGATTACGTGCTGGAGAGCACGGGCTTTTTTCTCACCGACGAATCCGCCCGTGCCCACATCAATGCCGGTGCCAAGCGGGTGGTGATGAGTGCCCCGTCCAAGGACGACACCCCGATCTTCGTGATGGGCGTCAACAACCACACCTACGCCGGCCAGGCGATCGTGTCCAACGCCAGCTGCACCACCAATTGTCTGGCTCCGATCGCCAAGGTCGTGAACGACAACTTCGGCATCGTGAGCGGTCTGATGACCACCGTGCACGCCACGACCGCCACCCAAAAGACCGTCGATGGCCCCTCGGTGAAGGACTGGCGCGGCGGCCGCGGTGCCGGCCAAAACATCATTCCCTCCTCCACCGGTGCAGCCAAGGCCGTGGGTCGGGTCATTCCTGAGCTCAACGGCAAGCTCACGGGCATGGCCTTCCGGGTGCCCACACCAAATGTGTCGGTGGTGGACCTCACCGTCAATCTGGCCAAGCCTGCTAGCTATGAAGCGATCAAGGCCGCCATGAAAGCCGCCTCCGAGGGACCCATGGCCGGCATCCTTGGCTACACAGAAGACGACGTCGTCTCCACCGATTTCCTGGGTGAATCCTGCACCTCGGTCTTTGATGCCGGAGCTGGCATTGCCCTCACCGACACCTTCGTGAAGTTGGTGAGCTGGTATGACAACGAGTGGGGCTACAGCTGCAAGTGCATCGATTTGATGCGCCACATGGCCACAGTTGGCTAACTCTTTCTTGTCGGTTTCTTGTCAGTTTCTGGCAAGTCCAGCCCTTTGAAGTATCAAAGGGTATTGGAACAACCAGCCGATGCCCCTGATCAAGTCCTTCACCTCCGCATGGAACCGTTCCTTCGATTACGGCGGTAAGTCCACCAGAGCTGACTACTGGTGGTTTGTGTTGGCCGACATCATCGTGATCACTGTGTTGTCGTTCATCTCCAAACCCCTGGCCAGCCTGTACTCGATCGCCCAGATCGTCCCCCATCTGCCCCTGGCCATTCGTCGGCTGCGCGATATCGGCAAACAATGGACCTGGCTACTCCTCCAGGTTGTGCTGCCCATCATTGGTTCCATCTGGCTGATCGTGCTGTTCTGCCAGCCTTCGATCCCCGGCTGAATGGCGGGCCCCCTTGAGCCAGACGATTGGCGTCGCATCCGTGATGCCCTTCGGTACCAAGCCCGCGACCTCCATCACCGCTCCTATGCGGTGCATGGAAGTCGGCGGGAATTGCTTTGGGAAGAGATGGATCGCTGCCTGGCCTTGGCCGATCAACTCGAGCAACCCAGCGCACCTTGAGACAGCGGTGGAACCAGTTGATGGTTTCTCCCGTTCCCTGTGGCTTCCCTTGATCTTGGCTCCCCTCGCCAGCCGGCCCCTTCCCTACAGGCCCCTGGCCTAATCGACTGCGTGGGCTTTTCCGGCCCCAAGGTTGAGCAGTTGGTTCTGGAGCGGTCTGGCTATCCGGCGGCGGTGGCCCTGATCTTTGCCCAGGCACTGCAACGCTGCATGGCCAGTGGCGATCGACCGGCGAAGTTGCTGGATCATCTGGGCCCCACCTCACCCCTGGGCCCTGCTGACCCGCTGGCATCAGCTAACCCCCTGGCATCAGCTGGTCCAGCGATCCATTTGGACTACCGCTATCTGCTGCGGCTGGTCTCGCCCCAAAGCCAGCGATTAAGCGTGGCCTGCTGGCGGCGCTATGCCGGCGGTCTTGGCTGGCAACGGCGCTGCGGACCCATGCCCCTCGAGCGCTTTGTCGCCCGATTTCTGGAGGTGCCTGCCCCACCCCTCTCAGCCGGGATGCCCGCACTTAAGAGGACTGTCGCCTGCCTTCGCGGTGCATCCAGCTGATCCAATCGGCCGAAATTTGCTTCGGGCACACCGCTTCGCATTCGAGGTTGTTGCTGCAGCTGCCAAAGCCCTGCTGCTCCATCTCGGCCTGCATGGCCCGGGCCCGATGGCTCCGCTCCGGTTGGCCCTGGGGTAATTGGGCCAGGTGGGCCAACTTGGCCGCCACAAACAAGCTGGCCGAGGCGTTGCGGCAACTGGCCACACAGGCCCCACAGCCAATGCAGGTGGCCGTGTCAAACGCTGAGGCCGCCTGGTCTTTGCCGATCAAGGTCCCATTGGCCTCGGGGGCATTGCCGGTGTTCACCGAGCAATAGCCCCCCGCGCCAATCAGGGAATCCAAGCTGGCGCGATCCACCGCCAAATCTTGAATCAGGGGGAAGGCCTTGGCCCGCCAGGGATCCAGCACCAGGGTGTCGCCATCCTTGAATTGGCGCAGGTAGAGCTGGCACACCGTGGTGGCCCGCTGGGGGCCGTGGGCCTGGCCATTCACCAAGAAGCCGCAGCTGCCGCAGATCCCCTCGCGGCAATCGTGCTCAAAGGTCACCGGCCTCTCGCCGGCCCCAATCAACTGCTCATTGAGTACATCGAGGGCTTCGAGCAACGAGAGATCCCTGGAGATCTGCTCCAGCCGATAGCTCCCATAGGCACCTGGGCCATCGGGACTCGCCTGCCGCCAGATCCGCAGGTTGAGCGAGAGGGTGCCACTCATCGGTAATTGCGGGTGCTGGGCTGCATCACCGTGAACTGCAGGGGCTCGCTGTGGCGCACGGGTTCTGCCGCAGGTGCTGGCTGGGTCGGTTCGCCGCTGCCCGGTTGGTACTGCCAAGCGGCGATATGGGCAAAGCTGCCATCGTCGCGAAGGGCCTCCCCTTCTGGAGTTTGGTGCTCTTCGCGGAAATGGGCCCCGCAGGATTCCTCCCGGGCCAGGGCATCGCGCAGCATCAACTGGGCCAGGGAGAAGAAATCGGCCACCCGCAGGGCCTTCTCCAGTTCGCCATTGGGCCCCGTGGCCTCCCCTGGCACCCGCACCTCCTGGTGGAAGCGGGCCTCGAGGAGGGCCACCTGCTTCAACCCCGTTTGCAAGCCCTCGGCGCAGCGGCTAATGCCGCAATACTCAATCATCAAATGGCCCAGCTCCCGGTGGAAGCCATCCACGGGCTGGCTGCCGCCCACGGCGAGTAGTCCATGCAAGCGCCCCTGGGCCCGGGCTTCGGCTTCGCGGCAGGCGGGATGATCGGGTGCAATCTCCGGGGTGGGGTTGCCCGCCAGCCAGGCGGTCACCGTGGCCGGTGCAATGAAATAGCCATCGGCCAGCCCCTGCATCAGCGCGCTGGCACCCAGACGGTTGGCACCGTGTTCGGAAAAATTGGCCTCGCCCAGCACAAACAGGCCGGGGATCGAGCTCATCAGGTGGTAGTCCACCCATAGGCCGCCCATCGTGTAGTGGGGAGCCGGATAGATCCGCATCGGCCCAGCCATGGGGTCATCGCCGGTGATGCGCTCATACATCTCAAACAAGTTGCCGTAGCGCGCGGCAATCGTGGCGCGGCCGTGATCGGCAATGGCGTCGTTGAAATCCAGATACACCGACCTGCCCCCTGGCCCCACCCCCTGGCCGCCATTGCAGAGCTCCCGGGCCCGGCGGGAGGCCACATCCCGGGGCACCATGTTTCCGTAGGCCGGATATTGGCGTTCGAGGAAATAATCACGCTCCGCCTCGGGAATCGCCGCCGCCGTTCGGGGGTCATCCCGCTGAACCGGCAACCACACCCGGCCGTCGTTGCGCAGGCTCTCGCTCATCAAGGTGAGCTTGCTTTGGAAGGCGTCGCCACTGGGGATGCTGGTGGGATGGATCTGGGTAAAGCAGGGATTGGCAAACAACGCCCCCTGGCGATGGGCCGCCCAAATCGCACTGGCATTGGATTTGAGGGCGTTGGTGGAGAGGTAGTAGACGTTCGAATAGCCGCCGCTCGCCAGCAGGACGGCATGGGCCGTATGGGTTTCGAGCGCACCGGTGATCAAGTGGCGGCAGACGATGCCCCGGGCCACCCCATCCACCGTGACCAGCTCGAGCATGTCCCGGCGGGTGAGGAGCTCCACCTGGCCAGCGGCCACCTGGCGCATCAGGGCCTGGTAGGCCCCATAGAGCAGCTGCTGGCCGGTTTGACCGCGGGCGTAAAAGGTGCGGCTCACCAGGGAGCCGCCAAAGTTGCGGTTGGCCAGGGTGCCGCCATACTCGCGGGCGAAGGGCACGCCCTGGGCCACGCACTGGTCGATGATGCCACCACTGATTTCGGCGAGGCGGTGGCAGCCGGCCTCCCGGGCCCGGAAGTCACCGCCCTTGAGCGTGTCGGCAAAGAGCCGCTCGATGCTGTCGCCATCGTTGGCGTAATTCTTCGCGGCGTTGATACCGCCCTGGGCTGCCACCGAATGGGCCCGGCGGGGGCTGTCGTGGAAGGTGACCAGCTTCACCCGGTAGCCCTGCTCCGCCAGGGTGGCCGCCACCGAGGCGCCGGCCAGGCCACTGCCCACCACCAACACCTGCAGTTGGCGCTTGCGCAGCGGACTGATTAACGGCAGGCCATCGCGGGTGCGGCGCCAGGCATCGGCGACCGGGCCCGCGGGAATGCGGGAATCGGGCAGCCCAGAGGAACGGGGGCTCATCGCACCACCTGGGTGGCCAGCACCAGGGGCACCAGGGCAAAGCCCCCACCCACCACCAGGGCAAAAGCCCGGGTTGCCCTACGAATCCGGCCGGCGTTCGCCGGCTCCAACAGCCCGAGGCTGCGGTGGGCGGCCTCGCCGCCATGGAACAGATGCAGGCCTACGGCCAATCCAGCGGCCCCATAGAGAGCCAGGGCCCAGGGGGCACTAAGCACCTCAGCCAAGCGCGCCAATTCCAAACCAGCCCCGGGCC
Source organism: uncultured cyanobacterium (assembly GCA_903928835.1). GTDB lineage: Bacteria > Cyanobacteriota > Cyanobacteriia > PCC-6307 > Cyanobiaceae > Cyanobium_A. The sequence goes on along the minus strand of CAIYSK010000357.1, from coordinate 4,058 downwards.
GGGGCCAGCGCAGCTGGTTGAGGTGCACCACCAGAAACACCAGCAGCACGCCGCCGCTCCAGGGCGCCGTGCGGGCCGCCAGGGCCGCCAACGGATCGGCGCGGCGGCTCACCAGGACCGCGTCATTACCGGCCTGGCGATTGGCGATCACCTTCGCCACCGTTCGCATCAGATGCACCAGCGCCACAACCGCCAGGGCCAACTCCACGGCGGGCAACCAGGGCTTGGCGTGCAGGACCGTGGCGTAGGCCTCAAAGACGCCGGGATTGGTCACCGCCAGGGCCACCCCGCAGAGGTGCAGCAGCAAAAACAACACCAGGATCAACCCCGTTGGCGCAATCGAGGAGAAGAGCTGGCGCCCAGAACCCACGATCGCCACGCCAATGGGGCGAATTCTATGGGCGCCCCAGGGCGATCCCGCCTAATCTCCTGGCCATGACCGGCAACCTCCAGGCCATTGGCTTTTTGTTCAGCTGGGTGCTCGGCTGGGGCATCGGTGGCTCCCTGATCGACGCCGGCCTGATTCAAGCAGGCGTCTATTCGCTGGAGGGAGGCCAACTGGGCACCCTGATCACCTTTCTGGCCTGGACCGGGGCGTGGGGTGCAATCGGCGTGGCCCTCTACCGCCGCTTCACGGCCCCCGCTGCACCCAGCGATTCAGGCCCACAGGAATAGGTCGCGCCTGCACCGAATTGCCAGGTGGCCTGATCACCCTTCAGCCAAAAGCTCTGGCTGCCGGCGCCATAACGGGCACCTGAACCCGAGGGCTGCTGGGCCAGGCGGGTGGCCTGCTCCCCCTGCAACAGCACCACTTCGCGGGGCTCGGAGTTAAAGAACAAGGCCGTCAGCCGCACCGCATCAAAGCGCCCTTGGCAGAGATAGGTGGCCCGAATCGCCGCTTCCGGCTCCGCCGGCACAGCCGCCACTGGCAGCAATGGCAACAGGCCCAGCAGGGCAGCGCCCCCAACCTCTTTCAACACAGGAGAACCCACAGCAGCACTCCCAGGATGGCCCCTCCAGCCACCAATCTCCAGCCGCCAACCATCAATCACCCAACACCAATCGCCCAACGCCAAAATCCAATACACCTGTACTAGTCTGCAGGCGATGGTCCCCTTGTTTCGGCGCGGTAGAGATGGACGACTTGGCCCTTGCTTGGATCCGGCTCGAGGTCCTAGGCGCGCTCCGCAGCGAGCGCAAAAGCTGCCTACGGCCGCTCGCCAGTGACAGCGTGGCCGCGGGATTTCCCAGCCCAGCCGATGACTACATCGAGACCGGGATCGACCTCAACGACGCCTTGATTCGCCATCCGAGCAGCACCTTTTTCCTGCGCGTCAGCGGCGACTCCATGCGGGGCGCCGGGATCCAGCACGGCGATTTGTTGATCGTGGATCGCAGCCTCGAATTTCGCTCCGGCAAGATTGTGGTGGCCGTGATCGAAGGCGCCTTCACCCTGAAACGACTGGTGCAGCACCAGGGCCAATGGCACCTGGAAGCGGCCCATCCCGCCTATCCAGCCACCCCCCTCAACGACGACCTGGACCATTGCCTCTGGGGGGTCGCGAGCCACGCCATCCATGCCCTCTAAGGACCCGGCGACCAGGCCAGCCACCAGCCGGGCCACCGTGCTGATCGATGGCAACAATTTCTACGCCTCCTGTGAAGCGGTGGTCGACCCGTCGGTGATCGGCCGGGCCTTGGTGGTGCTCTCCAACAACGATGGCTGCATCGTGTCGCGCAGTGCCGAGGCCCGGGCCCTCGGCATTCCCATGGGCACGCCCTACTTCAAGGTGCGCAGCGCCCTGGAGCGCCAGGGGGTGATCGTGCGCAGCTCCAACTACGCCCTCTACGCCGACATGAGCCAGCGCATGATGGCCACCCTGGAGCCATGGGTGGAAGAGCTGGAGATTTACTCCATTGATGAAGCCTTCGGCCAGTTGCACCGCCTCCGCGATGGGGGCGATCTCACCAGCTGGGGCCAACAAGTGCGCCACACGGTGCTCCGCCAGCTGGGCCTCCCTGTGGCCGTGGGAATAGCCCCCAGCAAGGTGCTCGCCAAGCTCGCCAACAAACTGGCCAAATCCAGCGCCAGCCATGGGGGGGTGTTCGATCTCGGTGCCGTGCTGGATCCAGCCCCCTATCTAGAAGCGGTGCCCATCGAAGATGTGTGGGGCATCGGCCGCAAACTGTCGCGCTGGTGCAGGCTGCGCGGCGTTGCCAACGCCAAAGCCCTGCGCGACATGTCCAGCGGCGAACTGCGCCGCAAATGCGGCGTGGTGGGCCTGCGGTTGCAACACGAATTACAAGGGGTGGCCTGTATCCCCATGGAGCTGGTGCCCTCCGCCAAACGGGAAACCTGCGTGAGTCGCAGTTTCAGCCAGCCGATTCGGGAGCTACCCCAGCTCAAGCAGGCGATCGCCACCTACCTGAGCCGGGCGGCGGAAAAGCTGCGGCGCCAAGGGCAACGCACCGGAGCCATCACCGTGTTTGTGCGCAGCAGTCCGTTCAATGGCACCAGCTTTTACAGCCGGGCCGCCACGGTGAGCCTGGCGCTCGCGAGCAACGACACCGCCGTGCTGCTGGCTGCGGCTTTGCCCCTGGCGGAGCAGCTGTTTCACCCCCACAAACCCCTGCAAAAGGCCGGGGTGTTGATGCAACAGCTGGTGGGAGAGGACACCCTCCAGCACCATCTGCTGGTACCCCTGCCCGAAGAGCAGCAGCAACGCCGTCGGAGCCTGATGGCCACCATCGATCGTCTGAACAAGCGCTACGGCCAAGGATCGGTGCAATGGGCCGCCTGTGGATTCACGCCCCCCTGGCAAATGCAGCGTTCCCGTCTATCCCGGGCCGCCACCACCCGCCTGGGCGAGATCCCCATTGTTTATGCCTGAAAGGGTTTACGCCTAAAGCTCACGGCAACTGGGCCAGGGCCGCCTCGATCATGGCCGCTGTGACCGGAATCGTTTCCAGCTCATCGGCATTATCGAGGTAGGCATCGAACGAGCCATAGCGCTTGATACAGGGGTCAGCCCCGGGCTCGGCACAGGCCTCCTGCCAGGTTCCCTCCTCAGGCTTCACCGCCACGTAGCTGGCGAGGGCTTCTTCGAAGTCGGCCCCATCGCCAATGCCTTCGCCATGCCAAAGCGCCTCAAAAAAGGTCATGGCCGCTCCCGTATCGCCAACCCAAACTAAGCCGAAGCACCATGGCGCCCCATGCCTCACATCCAAGGCACAACCAAGAAGCGATCCACGGACGTCATTAAACCAAAACTGTCTCTGCGCTGGCTGGCTTCTGACGATGTTTCTCAAACAGCGCAGTGATGGAAGCCTGGTTGAACTAATCGGCAGAACACCACTGTTTGATCCGTTTGAAGCCCACATAATGGGCCGCTTCCATGCTGGATAAGAGCTGCAGAAAGAGGAACGGTTTGCCAGAGTGGATCTACACTTCCCCTCAGGAGAACCACTGCCGTGCTGCTGGCTCGACCCGGCCTATCAGCTGCATCAGAGCCTCAAGCCATAAGGGATTCAGGGATGTCCTGTTGCACCACTTCTTCGTAGCCAGCACAGCGCCGGCTGTCGAGTTCGGTGAGATAGCGACGCTCGTTGTAATAGAGCGGATGGAGCCCAAACCAACTGCTATGAGTGGGCTACGAAGTAAAAAGAGGAGAGCGGGGGAAATACGGGGAAAAATCCAAGCGGGTTCCCTGTTGTCATCACCCCATCTCAGCCCGCAGCGCATCCCGCGCAAATACACTGATTGTTCCCCCCGTTATCAGCTGGCCCGCTTAGAAATAATTGGCAAATAACCCCAGAGACTTCCTTGCATAACCAGAATATTGCCTTGATCCCTGACTGCATGTCTGAACAGTTGAGTGGTGGCAAAAGATCGGGGGGTGGAAACACCAATACGCTTGCCCAAACTTCTGACAATTCCGTCACCGCAACAATGACAAGCAGCTTGTTTCAGTCCAGCATTGCAAATACAAACATAGCCGCCTTTGGGCCATTGGCGACCGGAGCCATCAACATTACAACCACTCAAAACAATAACGCTT
>CAIYSK010000356.1 GCA_903928835.1 uncultured cyanobacterium | reverse complement strand
GGGTTTTGATAAAAATCCTTTGTCATTTTCATTTTCCCGAAAACTACCACATATAATAGGTATGCCTGGTGATACAAATACAGGGCATGAAGTGAGTAGAAACCAAGCAGCATTGGCCTGACTATTGGCGATGGATATATCCAGAATGACCTGATCGAGCTCCTCGCGGAAGGAATAGGCCGCCACAATGCTCTCGTACAATGAGGCGTTCCATACACCCAGTACCCGCGTTGGGTCCTTGGCGGTTGGCGTGACGTTGAACGGAAGATCTAGTAGGGATGCCAACGCACGACGGGCAACCGATTGGGAGGCCAGACCATTGGTAAGAATTTGCTGATCGCGCGCCAACTGGGTTTCTGCCTGGAGCACCTCAAGCTTGGTCGCCACACCAGCCTGGAAACGGGCCTTGGCATCCCGCAGGCTCACTAGCGATGAGCGCACGGATTCCTGGCCAATACGGACTGAATCATCAGACTGCTGCAGATCGAAGTAGGCCTGGGCAGCCTGAAGGCGCAAATCCCGCAATGAGACAATGTATTGATATTTAGCCTTCTCGTATTGATCTCTTGCTGCAGCAACCGTTGGGACCCTTTGGGGGTTAATAAGTGCATAGGCCGCCGCCAGGGATACATCTAATCCATAGCGGTCAATATCCGAAGATCTAGTTGTCCCCCCCTGCTTTACATAATTCTGGCCCGTGGCATAGCTAGGCAATGCCGTTGAGCTCACGTTAAGGGTGGGATACCAAAGGGCAAGCTTGGCCCGGAGGTTGCTCTTGGCTTGATCCACCTGGCTAGCAATCGCCTTGAGGTTGAGATTGTTTACCTCGGCCAAATTTTGCACATCAGCCAGGCCCAGGGGGCGCAACTGCTGAATGCGCACCATCTCAGGCTTGGTGGGCAAGGCCATGATGTTCGGACCGCCCAAATCACCAACCCCGCTTTTGAGCTGGGTAGCCGCCGTGGGCGCCACCTTGGGATTCAGCCTGGGCCTGGGTCCCAGGACGGCAGGAGCCAAGGGAATTTGCGGAGGGGTCGCAACAGAATTAACGGCTGGCTGATCCTTGCTGCCAGATAAGGCAGGAGAAGAAGCCAGCGCCGCCAAGGGCAGACCTATTAGGCCAATCAGGGCAGCAGAAAAACTGAAGCGCCGCACACCAAAACCATGGGATTTCACCTGAGCCTAGTCAGCATTCGGCTGCTTACGGGTACAGGCAGCCACCAGGTCGTCTGCACCTTGCAGAAGCTGAACGGGCACCGCCAGCCTTTGCTCGAGGTCAACAAGGGTGAGGTCATCGAGGAAAACGGGCTCCCCCTGGCGCAACATCACCGAGGGCAGCAGCAAGGCATCGCCCAGATCTTGACCGGCCAGTCCCGCCAGGAGATCTGACCCGGTCAGAAGACCCGTCACCACCTGCTCCTGGCCCCAGTAGGGACTTGGCAAGCCATAGAGCATCAACTCGAGGCCTTCCACCGCATTGAGCCGGGCCACCACGGGCTCAAGGGCTTCGGCCACCAGGTGGCCGACCACCCAACTCAAGCGCCGCGGCTCATTGAGTCGGACAGGGAGATCCGTGGTGGCAAGCTCGAGGTCCTCCAAAAAGGCCCGGATACTGCCCACGCCATTCTCCTGTTGGGGCAAATCCTCATAGGACTGGCGGGGCGGCAGGGGCAAGCCCGCAATCAAATACCACTCATCGGAAAGCCAGGCAAAGCGGCTGCCCAACCCCTGCTGGAAGTCCTGCTGGAGAAGCTCCACCAGGGCAATCACGGCACGGGCACTGCTGCGATCAACCGCCTTCAAGGCATCCCCAGGCGGACGAAACCGGGTGAGGCCAACCGGGACAACCGCAGCGGATAAAACCGTCGGCCAATCACCTGAGGCAAACCCCGCCAAATCCCGCAGGGTTTTCTCCAGGGCAGCGCCGTCGTTGATCCCAGGGCACACCACCACTTGGGCATGAATTTGCAGATCCCGCTGCGCAAACCAGGTCAATTGATCCAGCACTAGGCCCGCCCTCGGATTCACCAGCAGGCGGCTGCGTAACGCGGGCTCGGTCGCATGCACCGAGACATACAAGGGCGAGAGGCGCTGCTCTTCAATGCGCTGCCAATCGGAAGCACCCAGGTTGGTGAGGGTGAGATACGAGCCGTAGAGAAAGCTGAGCCGGTAGTCGTCGTCCTTGAGGTAGAGGCTCCGGCGCTTCCCCGGAGGCTGTTGGTCGATGAAACAGAAGGGACAGTGGTTGTTGCACTGCTTGAGGCCGTCGAACAGGGCTTCGGTGAAACCCAGCCCCAGGCCTTCATCGAGATCCTTCTCCAGCTCCACCACATGGAGCGTGCCATCGGGATCTTCCACCTCGAGGGTGAGCTCCTCTTCCCCCACGAGGAACTGCAGGTCGATCAGATCGCGGGGGCGTTTGCCATTGATGCTGAGCAGCCGATCCCCCGGCTGAAACCCCAGCTCTTCCCCAATCGAGCCGACTTCAACCGACGCCACCACCGCTGGCGAGGGAAGGCGAGGCGCATCTCCTTCGGCCACCGCCAAGGCAATGCCTGCAGAGGGTTCCTTCCACACAGGGCCAGTTGGGATCAAAGGCTCCCTCTGTTTTAGGCCGGAGGAGATCTAGCTGGCAGCGCTGCGGCCCAGCCAAAGCAGGATGGAGGCCCCAAACAGCAAGCGATACCCCACAAACCACCAGGTGCTGTGGTTCTGGAGGAACCGCAGCAGCCAGGCAATCGCCAACCACGACACCACCAAAGCCGAGAGGATTCCAACCAGGAGGGGCCCCACCCCGCCGGCCATGGGCTGATGCAAGGCGTCTTTGAGTTCGACCAAGCCCGCCAGGGTGATCGCCGGAATCCCCAGAAGGAAAGAGAAGCGAGCCGCCTCACTGCGGCGCCATCCATCGAAGAGGGAGGCCGTGAGGGTGCTGCCGGATCGCGACACGCCAGGAATCACAGCAAGGGCCTGGGCAACCCCAACCAGAACGCCGTCCCAGGGACGCACCTCAGCGAGGACCCGGCGACGACGGCCCAACTGCTCTGCCACGGCCAACAGCACGGCCATCACCATCGAGACGATCGCGATCGACTGGAGACTGCGCAGCGGCGAATGGTCGAAGTCGGGGATGAACTTTTTGATCGCCAAGCCAACGACCACGATCGGCAGGGTGCCAAGGGCAATGGCCAACCCCAGTCGGGCAGAAGGATCCTGCCAATCGCCCCTGCGGCTGGCGTGGAGAACGGCCCGGCCCACCTCCAGCAAATCCCGACGGAAATAGGCCAACACCGCAACGATGCTGCCCAATTGGATGACCGCCGTCACAGCCACGCCAGGATCTCCCCAACCCAGAACCATCGGAACCACCTTGAGGTGGGCTGAGCTGCTGATGGGCAAAAATTCCGTGATGCCCTGCACAACCCCAAGCACCAGGTAGTGCCAGCAGGCTTCCCAAACGCCCAAGGTTGGTTCAGCAACCAGATCGGTCATCGTGCACGGCTGAGTCAGGCCCACGACCCTATGGCCAAAAGGGGGGCCGGCGGACCTTCTAGACCACACCTTAAGGTTGGTCAACTTTCTTTACATCCGTGGTTATTGGGGCCCGCCCCATCCAGCTGGCCTCCCCGCTAGCCCCCGCCGCCCAGGCGCCGTTGCTCGGCGAACGCGGGCTTGCCCTGGCGAGTGGACTGCTGGTAACCCTTCCCGTCTTTTTGCAGGCCCCGTGGGTACGGCTCGCCCCCTTCAGCGCCGTGCTGTTCACGGTTCCGCTCCTGGCGATTGGCCTTGGGCTTGGCCATCACAGTGATCAACGGCTGCGCCATGCCGGAGCCCTACTGGTGGGCTTTTGCGGCAGCTGGTTGGGCGGTTGTCTGTTTTGGGGCTGGTTTCGCCTCCATCCGATCTGGCACCTTCCCCTAGAGGCCTTTGCCTTGCCCCTTGCCCTTACCGGACTCCAAGGGCGTTGGCGGCTTTCCTGTGCTTTCTATCTTGGCTCCTTGCTGGGTACCGCTGCCACCGATGGGGCCATGGCCCTCAGTGGAGTGATGCACCTCTGGCCCCAAGTACTCAATGCCAGTCCAGCGGCGGCACCCCAACTGCTCCAGGCGGCCGCAAGGCAGGTCTTAGAGCTCCCATCCCTGCTGCTAGTGAGCGGCTGTGCCCTCGTGCTCGTCCAATTGTGTCGATGGCTTTGGCAGCAAGGGGAGGTAGGCAGGATCACCAGCTCGGCGCTCGCCACCACCCTTGCTGTGGACGGACTGTTTTTGCTGGCAGCGCTGGCAGCACCCCGGCTGAGTGGCCTGATCTGAAGATCTGCAAAAGCCTGGCTGATCGAGGTCCGAGATCCCGTTCCGCATCTGTAACGTTGCTGGACAAGTGGTTCTGCCACTTTCCGTCCTGGATTCTCCGGAGTGTTGCGATGAAACGGCTGGTTGCCTGGCTGATGAGTGGGGTCGTGATGGCCGGCCTCCTACTGACCCTGCTGCTGCCGAGCCCTGCCTTCGCGGCTTCGGATCTCCGCAACATCGCCGACGACAAAATCGCAGAGCGGGCTGGCAAGGTTGACCTCAACAACTGCTCAGTTCGCCGCTTCCAGGACTATCCCGGGATGTACCCGACCCTGGCCGGCAAGATCGTGTTGGGGGGTCCCTACAACAGCGTTGATGATGTGCTGGCCCTGGACCTAAGCGACCGTCAGAAAGAGCTTTTCAACAAGTACAAAGGCAACTTCACCGTGACGGATGCCTCGATTGCCCTCAACGAAGGGGATGATCGCATCAACGACGGTCAATACCGCTGAGCCCTAAGCTCCCGTCCACGTTGAAAGCCGCCGGAGCCTTCCGGCGGCTTTTTTAGTACCGGCCCAATGCCGGAAGGCTGCAACCCCGATGCCAAACAATTGGGACGTGGTGGTGGTCGGAGGCGGAGCCGCCGGCCTCATGGCCTGCCTGGAACTACCCGCCCAACTGAGGGTCTTGCTCCTGAGCAAGGACAATTCACCCCGCTCCGCAAGCCGCTGGGCCCAGGGCGGCATTGCCGCGGTCACCAGCAACGACGACAGTTTTTCCAGTCATATCGCCGACACCCTCGCGGCAGGGGCAGGCCTCTGTGATCGTTCCGCCGTAGAGCTGCTGGTGCATCAGGCCCCTGGATGCGTCTCCAGGCTGCTGCAGCTGGGCATGGCCTTTGATCGCGATGGCGATCAACTCAGCACCACCCTTGAGGCCGCCCACAGCCATCGGCGGGTGCTGCATGCCCAGGACCGCACCGGCGGGGCCCTGGTTGACGCCCTGGAGCGGGAGGTGCTCAAACGCCCAAGCCTGGAGCAACGCAAAGGGGCCGTTGCCCTCCAACTCTGGGTGGAGGGTGGTTGCTGCAAGGGCCTCCAAGTGCTCGAGAACGGCAACTTGGATTGGCTACAGGCAGGTGCGGTTGTGCTCGCCACCGGTGGCGGCGGCCACCTGTTTTCCCACACAACCAATCCGGCCATGGCCAGTGGCGATGGGGTGGTGATGGCCTGGCGGGCGGGCGCCGAAGTCAGGGATTTGGAATTTGTCCAGTTCCATCCCACGGCCTTAATGCTTCCTGGAGCGCCCCGGTTCCTGATCTCCGAAGCCGTGCGCGGTGAAGGTGCCCGGTTGCTCGATCGCCAGGGGAACAGCCCCGTGGCTGATCTGGCCGGCGGTGATCTCGCCCCCCGCGACCAGGTGAGCCGAGCCCTCGCCCGCAGGATGCAGGAGGAGGGGGTGGATCACCTCTGGCTCGACCTCAGGCCCGTGGGGGAGCACCGGCTGAACCAGCAGTTCCCCACGATCCTGGGTCGCTGCCGCGAGCTGGGCCTCGAACCTACCCAGGCCCCCATCCCCGTGGCACCTGCGGCCCACTACTGGATGGGGGGGGTAGCAACAAATCTGCAAGCCGCCACAAGCCTGCCTGGCCTCTATGCCATTGGGGAGGTGGCCTGCACCGGGGTGCATGGGGCCAATCGCCTGGCCAGCAATTCCCTGATGGAATGCCTGGTCTTCGCCAGGCAATTGGGCCAAATCCAGCTGGAACCGGGGCCCCCGGGGGCCAAGAGCAGCGCGGCGGCGCCCAGCCCGATCGAGCTCGCCAGCGAAGGGCTCTCTGGGGCCCAGATTGATCATCAAATCAGCCGCCTACGCGAGCTGTGCTGGCAAGCCGCTGGGGTCGAACGCTGGGGCCACGGCCTTGCAAGAGCCCTGACAACCGTTCAACGGCAACGCCAAGATCTGGAGAGCCAACCCCTCTGGCAAGAGCTCCACCAACTCGAACCAGGCCGTTCAGCCCGGCTCAGTCCCGAGGCCGTGCCTGTGCTGAAACGGCTGCACGACCTGCACGTGCGGCTTGACCTGGCTGAATTGCTGATGGAAGCGGCCCTCTTCCGGGAGGAAAGCCGGGGGGGGCATTTCCGCATCGATGCCCCCGCCAGGCAACCCTTCTGGCAACGGCACAGCGTTCAAAAACGCGGCGAACCGATCCGAACCACGTCCCAGCTGGCCTAGAGGGGGCCCGCGGGCTTGAAGCCGCTCATTTCAGCGAGTTTGGCGAGCGGCTTAACGCCGGAATCGAGCTTGCCATCGATCTCCCAGGTGGGGAAACCTTCAACCTTTTTGCTATCGCAAAGGGCCTTCTGGCTATTGCGACCATCGGCGGCGCATTCGATCACCCGCAACTTGGCGGTGGCTTCCCGGCCAAACAGTTCCTTCTGCTCGTGGCAGTGGGGGCACCAATAGGCGGTGTAGATCACGGCACCGCCTTCGGTGAGATGCTCCGCCAGGGCTACGGCCTGGGGGGTGCTGACGGTGGTCACGGGTGGTGCCACCCCAGGCCCCGTCACCACGAGCGGCCGATTGGCCGATGCCGCCCAGCCCAGGCCAACCAAGGCCACCACAAAGGCAACCAGCACGCCACGGAACACCACTTGGCCCCGCTCTTGCCAATCGCCGCCCATCAGGCTGAGCACAAACAGCGCGCTACTCAGCAGCGCCGACAGGATGCAAAAGGGGCAGCAATCATGGATGCCAAACACCATCACCCCCACGAGAACCCCGCTGAACACGGCCATGCCGGTGCTCAACAGGAAGAGGCCCCACCAGCTGGTTTGGCCCAACGCTGTCTTGGCCT
>CAIYSK010000355.1 GCA_903928835.1 uncultured cyanobacterium | reverse complement strand
GGCCCGCAAAGCGCAACAGCTGGGCAATCGGGGCGGCTCGACCTTCGCCTCCCTCCAGCTTCACCAGGGCCACATCCACGGTGCCACCACCGATATCCACCACCAGGGCGGTGCTGCCCGGGGGAAGCCCGGCGCCGATGGCCGCGGCGGTGGGTTCATCCACCAGGGCCACCTCCTCCACGCCCAGCTCCGTGCACACCTCGGCCAGCCACTGGCGATAGCTGCGGTAGGTGTCGATCGGTGCTGTCAGCACCAGGCGCTTGGGGCTGATGCCGCTCGGTAGGGCGGCCCAGAGAGCTTTCAGCAGCAGGGCCCCGGCCTGTTCGGCTGGCTGGGCTAAGGCGCTGCCGGAGCCAATGAGACGTTTGAAGTCGCGGCGCAGTTCCGGTCCCTCGTGATGGGCCAAGCCGGCATCGAGCACCTGGCGGCCGATGAGTGGTTTGGCGCCGGTGGCTTCGGTGAGCCAAAGCAGGCTGGGCACCACCACCGGCCCATCGAGGCTGAAGGGCGGCAAGGGCAGCAGCTGCGCTGCGGTGTCTGGGCCTTGATAGGCCACCACCGTGGTGGTGCTGCCCAAATCGATGGCCAGGGTGCCCTTGTCCTCCATGGCCTCCCCCTCAACCACGGCCCCCTTCTAAACCGCCAGGTCCCCCTCCTGACCTAGGCTGGCACGATTGGCGATGTGGTTATGCACAGTGGACTCCTGCACGGTGGCATTCAACAAGGTGGGATTCAACGTGGCGTTGAAGTGAACCCCAAGGAACTGGCCCAACGGGCCGAGAGCCTGATCCGCTTTTCCAGCAACCGCTATCTCACCACCGTGCGGATTGCTTTTCGCGCCAAGCAACGCCGTTTTGATGATTTCGACGGCCTGCTTGACGACTCGATGATCAAGCCCGTCCAGCGCGCCATCATCGAATTGAGTGATGAGCAGGATCAGCCCGATCTGTTGCCCGGCTGATTGTTCATCGGATTCTGGCGTCAGTTCAGGGGATGCAGGTGCAAGAGGGAGAGGGGTGGCGGTTGCTGGTGGATCCAGCCCGTCACCCCTTTGTTGTGTTGATTGGCGGAGCCGGCTGGGCTGCCGAGCTCACGGCCCAGGAGGCCCAAAGCCTGCGCCAAGGTTTTGGCCAATTGCTTGAGCAGCACGCAGCCATTGCCGATCAGTTGATGGAGGAGGAGTCCATCGGCTTGGAGCTTGATCTGGGGGGCCTATGGATGGCGCTCGAAGGCGATCGACGCCAATGGCAGGTGCGCTTTGTGCTCACCCCGGAGGGGCTGCAGCGGGGCCTGGAGGGGGGCTGGGATGCCTCGGCCAGCCAGGCTTTCGCGGCAGCCCTGGCCGACCTGAGTGAGCTCAAGGATTTGGCACTTGGTTTGGGCGCCCATCAGAGCCAGTGAGCTGGTGAAGGGCGCTGTAATCCAGCAGGTCGATGGCGTTCCCTTGGGCCCGCTCCAGCAGATGGACCAATCCGGTTAGCCCTTCGCTATGGAGGCCTTGGGCCTGGGCGGTTTCCAGAAAGAGCAGTAGGTCTTTGCGCAGGTGGGCTAAGGGAAAGTTGGGATTGCTGAAATCCCCGGAGAGCAATTTCGGCAGTTTTTTGTCGAAGGTGGGCGCGTAGAGGGCACTGCCCCGCAGGATGGCCATGAAGGCCTCGGGATCGACGCCTGCTCCCTGCACCACATGGAGGGAAAGACTGAAGGCATGGGTAAGGCTGGCGATCAGTTGGTTGAGGGCCAGCTTGGTTTCCAGGCCAGAACCTATCTCTCCCATCCAGCGGGGATCAGGGCCCAGATCCTGGAGTAGGGGCAGCGCTTCTTGGAACAGGTTTTTGGGGCCTCCCGCCATGATTTGTAGGGTGCCTGCCAAGGCTTCTGGGCGGCTGCCGAGCACGGGTGCTTCCAGGAGTTCAGCAGCCAGCCTGGCCAGATCCCCTGCGAGACAACGGCTTTGCTCCGCCCCGATGGTGCCGATTTGGAGTACCCGCTTCCCCCTAAGCCCGGCACCGATCTGATCCAGCAAAACCTGGCGCGTCACGGCGCCATCACTGAGCACCGTGATCACCCAGTTCGCCTGGTTCACGGCCTCGAGGGGGCTGGAGGCTGCGATCCCCCCCAGGGCCAGGAGGGGCTTGAGTTTGCTGGGGTCCCGATTCCAGAGATGGAGGGCGTGACCCTGTTGCAACAGGCGCTGGGCGATGGCCCCTCCCAGGAGCCCCGTGCCGATCAGGGCGATGGCCATGGTCGCGGCGAAAAAGACGGTTCCAGCATGAGACAACGCCGTTGATTCGCCCTAGATCAGCTGTTCTAATCAATGGAAGATCCCCGGCCATTCCGAAGGCAGCGCCGCCCTTCTCCCCAGGTTTTCCCCAGACCAGGGTGGGCGGATCCTGCTGGCTTCTGGGGGTTGGGGAGAACCCCCAAGCTGGGTGTTTCCCGGCTTGACAGGCCTGGCTTTGTCGATGGGGCACCGGCGCCTGGGGGGTAGGCCTTGGTTGGATACCTTTGCTGGCAGCCAATCTCAAGCTGGGAAGACCTGGCCCAACCCCCAGCCAGCCGATTTGACTCCTGCGCAGGGATGTGGGGAACTGGATGTCACAGCGCCGAGTTCGGATGACATTGGGGCCAGAGTTGGCAGAGCAAGCAGGGCTGGTGAGCTTGCGGGCTGAGGTGCCTGAGGCCCTCTTGGCTTCGATGCGCAGCTTCATTGAGCGCCATCCCAACTGGGATCAATACCGCCTGGTGCAGGCGGCCTTGGCCGGGTTCTTGGTGCAGAACGGTTTGCAGAACCGCGAGGTGACCCGCTGCTATCTGGCCAATCTGTTTCCAGGCCAAGGCAGCTTTAGGTCGGACGAGGTCTGTTGAGATCCGGCAGCTCAAACAGCTGCTCGTAGGCCGCAGCCAGGGTGCAGATCGTGATCGGTAGGGCGGCGACCAGTCCGACCAGCAGGACTAAAAAGCCTGCCAGCAGGATCAGGATCACCACCAGGGTCAACCCCAGGGCATGGAGCCAGTGGGGGTCGACGGCCGCCCGGCCGCTGCGGAAAGCCCCCAATGGCGTGAGCTGGCCCATCAGGGTGAGGGGCAGGCAAAGGATTTGGTCTGCGGCCAGATACACCGCCACGGCTACACCAGCCACCAGGGGCAGGGGGGCGAGCCAGGGTTGGATCAAGGTGAGTAAGAACGCACTGGCCTGGGCCAGGCGGACGATCAGGGCATTCAGCGCCAGGATTAGCACCAAGGTGCCTAAGCAGCGGGCCATGGCCCGCCCATCCAGCCGGGCCAGATCGCTGAACCGGGGGTTCTGGCGTGCAAGGGCCATCTGGGCTCCGCGCATCAGCCCCACCACCAGCCAGAGGCTGCTGAGGGCATAGGCCAGCCAGGCCGCGCCGGCCAGGGCGATCGCCAGGCCATCAACGCTCCCAAACAGGCCAAGGAAGCGATCGCTTTCGTGGCGATACAGCACCTGGCTGAGCAAATTGACTCCGCCCCCCACGAGGGTGAAGCCCATCAAGACCCAGGGGCAGCTCGCGAAGGTGGCCCAGCCGCGCTCGAGGGCCTGACGAATGGCGATGGGATCGGAGCTGATCGGGCGCAGCAGGGTCATGTTGGCTCGAGCAGGGCGAGTAAGCGCTGGGCACTGGCCTCTGCGACCGGCAGGATCGAGAGCCGGTTGCCCCGTTTCACCACGCCAAGCTCCTCAGGGCTGAAGTGCTCCTTGAGCGAATCCAGGCTGAGGAGGGTGTCGAAATGGCGTAAATAGCGCAGGCGCGCACAATCCCAACGGGGTTTGTCGGGTGTTACAGCTGGGTCAAAATACTTCGAATTCGCATCGAATTGGCTGGGGTCGGTGAGCTGGGTTTCGATCACTTCCATCAGCCCCACAATCCCCGGGGGCTTGGTATTTGAGTGATAGAAAAAGGCCAGGTCGCCAATCTGCATGCTGCGCATGAAGTTACGGGCTTGATAATTGCGAATACCGTCCCAGAGCGTTGTGCCTTCAGTCTTGAGATGATCGATCCCGTAGACATCGGGCTCGCTTTTCATCAACCAATAAGCCATGGGGTGAGGCGCGTTGCAACAGACTGTTGCAGCGATGCTAGGGCTGTTATTGGGCCGTTTTGGACGCTCTGTTTCAGATCTGCGCTAGTTCGTTGACATCCCAGCCTTGGCTGCCAACACTTCAATTGACGTTTTCCAGGCCCGAGGCCCCTTCCGATGCTGAGCGATAGGCAAAACAAGCGTGCAGGTGGTTTGCATTTCGGTGCCATTGTCCAAGCGGGCTGGCGGGGGTTTTCCCGCAATGCCCTGGTGCTGGTGGGCTTTGCGATCCTTTACACCATCGTTGCCGGCGGGGTGTCCTTTGCGGCGTCAGCCGTCGCGCTCAAGCTGGCTGAGACCGGCCCCAGGCCGATCGAGGGGATTGCCTACGGCCTGCTGCTCCTGTTGCAGGTGGTCGTGCATTTAGTGGGCAGCGTGGCCTTGCTCAATGGCGCCTTGATGGCGGCCAAGGGTCAAACCTTCAAATTTGGCCAACTTTTTCATGAAACCAAGCAGCTGTTCAACTTGCTTGGCCTGCATGTGTTTGCAGCCATCGCCATTCTTTTGGGCCTGTTGGCCTTTGGCCTTCCAGGGATCTATTTGAGCGTGGCCTATTGGTTCTCCGCCTTCCTGCTGGTCGACCAGAGGGTGTCCTTCTTGGATGCCCTGGCTGGGGCCAGGGCCATGGTGACCCCCCATTGGTTTGATGTGGCCGTGCTGCTCCTGGTGATCTTCGCCATCAGTGCGGTGGGAATCTTGGCCTGTGGGGTTGGCCTGTTTGCGACCGGTCCGTTGGCGGTTTGTATTGGCGCCGCTGGCTATCTCCAGTTGGCCGCCAATTTCAACGAGGGCCCGAAAGGCTAAGGGCCAACTGGCGGAAATGCTCGCCGCGGGCTTCGAAATCGCTGTATTGATCGAAGCTCGCACAGGCTGGTGAGAGCAGCACCGCTTTGCAGCCCAAGGCCGTTGCCAGCCCTGCGGCCTCGGTTACGGCCTCGGCGAGCCCTTCGCAGCACGTCACCTGGCCGGGATAGTCGCCATCGGCGAGGAGGCCGGCCAATTCAGCCTGGGCGGCGCCGTAGAGCACCACGGCCTTGGACTGGTGGATCAAGCCCCGAATCCAGCCGCTGGCATCGCCCCGTTTGGACGCTCCCCCTGCAAGCACCACCAAGGGACCATCCAGGGCCTGGAGCGCGACCTCTGCGGCGTCGTAGTTGGTGGCTTTGCTGTCGTTCACATAGGCCACCCCCTGGTGGTCACAGATCCGCTCAAGCCTGTGGGGCACCCCGCTGAACTGGCGAAAGGCAGCCTCCATTTGGCGGCCGCTGAGGCCGGCCTGGAGGCCAGCGGCCGCGGCTAAGAGCATGTTTTGACGGTTGTGGGTGCCGGGCATGGGCAGGGCATCGGCGGCCATCAGGGCCGCTGGCCCCCCCGGGCCTTGCTGCATCACCTGATTGCCTTCAATCCACAGGAAGGCCCTGAGCGAGCTGGGTAGGTCATCACGCTGGCCTGCCGTGACCCAGAGCGCGTGGTCCCAGGTTTGGCCATGGGCCCGGAGGTCGGGATCGTCGCCATTGAGGATCCGCACCGTGCTGCGCTCCAGCAGGCTGCGTTTGATGGCGCGGTAGTTGTCCAGGGTGCCGTGGCGTTCCAGGTGGTCGGGGGTGAGGGTGGTCCAGATGCCGATCTGGGGGGCCAGCTCCGGAGCCGCCTCGATTTGGTAACTACTGAGTTCCACCACCATCCAGGCCGGCAGCACGCCGCCAGGTTGCAACCGCTCCAGCACCAGCTCGGCTGCTGAATGACCCACGTTGCCGCCCATGGGGGCATCGATGCCCGCGCTGCGCAGCAGGTGGCTCACCAGGTGGGTCACGGTGGTTTTGCCATTGGTGCCCGTAATGCCAATCCAGGGAACCTGCTGGCAGCTGTCCCAGGCGGCAGCGAGTTCACCTCTTACCGCGATCCCGTCTTGGCGGAGCGCGCAGAGGGTTGGATGGTCCCAGCGAATCCCTGGACTGACCACCACGGTCTTGGGTTGCTGGGGCAGGCCAGAGAAGGTGGCGGGGGTCAGGGGTGCCGCCAGCTGAACGGCAATACCTGAGGCGCGTAAATCTTGGGCTTTGTTCTCAAGTTCTTGGCTTGAATTGCTCTCTAGGAGCAACACGGCGTGCCCCAATTGATGTAGCAATTTGGCTGCCCCAAGGCCTGAACGCCCTAGGCCAACGACCACTGTTAAATCCCCTGACGCACCCAACTCCTTTGCCGCGGAAGTGATCACGGATGGAATTGCTAACGCTGAAGGTGGAAAGAATGGGCGATACTGGAATCGAACCAGTGACTCCTACCGTGTCAAGGTAGTGCTCTACCTCTGAGCTAATCGCCCGAGCGAATGGCCCAGGTCGCGATGGCATCGCTCCTGAAGCCCTTGCAACCTAGCAGCGAGCCAGCTGGCCCTTAGCTGCGAACCAGCTGAATGCGCCAGCGGTCCCGCTTGGTGAGGCAAACCTCTTCAATCAGCAACTCCCCCCGCCCGCTCCATTGCACCCGATCGCCAGCGGCGACCTCCCGATTGGCACTGGTGACCAGGGCCCAATTGATTTGGAGTTCCCCTTGGCGAATTAGGTCTGCCATGCGGCTGCGCGAGATGCCAAAGCCTGCCGATGCCACCGCATCCAGCCGGAGGGAGGCCTCCACGCTTTGAAACCGCCTGGGCTGCCGGGTTGCCGGACATTGCAGGGCGGCGATCGGTCGGGCCAGAAGCTGCACCTCCACGCTGCGCACCTGGGCCTTGAGGCCATCCAGGGCTTGGCCGCAATTGCTGGTGACAATGGCCTGGGCGCCCCGGTCTCCCCGCAGCCAGAGATCGCCGAGGTCGGCGGGATTGACCCCGGCTGTGGTGAGGAGCCCTTGGCGAAAGTCCAGCGCCGTAGAGGGGTCAAAGAGGAAGTTGCCGCTGATCTCCAGGCCCAGGAGTTCGTCTGGGAGCTCGGCGGGATGGATCGCTGCCTCGTGGCGCTGCAGCAGCAGGCGTCGCCGCTCGGCGCCTGGGTGCCCCCCTTCGCTCTGCACCGTGAGTTCGGCCAGGGTTGCCAGGCGCGCTTCGGCGTCTTCGCGCACGGCACCATCGATAAAGCCGCTCCAGCAGGGCGTCCAGCTGCGCAGGGCCTGCTCCGCCGTATCCAGAATCGCCTCGAGGGCCTCTCGATGGCGGCTTCCCTCCCCTAGCTCCTGGCGCGGCAGCATGACTTAATCGTTGAGCCGGACCACGGCCTTGGGTTTGGCCTGTTGGAGGGTGGTCCAGGGCATCTCGATGCCGTTGGGCGCTTCGATCAGTAACAACCAGTTCCCCTCCTCGAGGCGGTTGCGCAGGCTGCGGATGCGGTCGTCTTCTTCTGAGGTCACGCTGGCGGCAGCGGCAAAACTGCCCATCCAGCCCGACCCCAGGCCGAGCAGGGCTCCCACCAGGTGCTGGCTCCATTCACCGAAGAAGGCGAAGGTGTCGAGATCGGTGATGTAGGTGAAGGTGAGCCCGGCGAAGAAGCCAAAGGGAATCAGCCAGCGGGCCATGCTGCGTTGCCGGTTGCGGCGGGCAACGGCGGGATTGAGGCGTTCGAGGTCGTTGATCGAGGTTTCGCCCTCGCCGACGGACACCACTTGGGCCATGGGGGGCACCTGCTCGCCGAGACGATCGCGCAGTTGATGCAGCCGTTTGCGATCCCCCAGCACCACCACCACGCTTGCACCCACGCCCTTGAGCCTCCCTTGCGTTGAAAATCAATTGAAGACCAATTGAAGTCGATCTGGATTTAGATCGGTCACTACACTGCACCTCCGGCTCCCCCACCACCCGCCGGGCATGACAAAGGTTCTGGTTTCCGACCCCATTGACCAGGCGGGGATTGACATCCTCTCGCAAGTGGCTCAGGTCGATGTGCGTCCTGGGCTGCCTCCTGCGGAGCTGAAGCAGATCATCGGCGAGTACGACGCCTTGATGATTCGTTCAGGCACCCAGGTGACCGCCGAGATCATCGAATCGGCCGACAAACTCCGCATCATTGGCCGCGCCGGCGTTGGGGTCGACAACGTCGATGTGCCCGCGGCGACCAAGCGGGGCGTGATTGTGGTGAATTCCCCTGAGGGCAACACCATTGCAGCGGCAGAGCATGCCCTGGCCCTGATGCTCTCGTTGTCGCGCCATGTGCCCCATGCCCATGCGAGCACCATGGCCGGCGGCTGGGACCGTAAGAAATATGTGGGCAACGAGCTCTATAAGAAGAAGCTTGGGGTGGTGGGGCTCGGCAAGATCGGCTCCCACGTGGCCCGGGTGGCCAAGGCCATGGGCATGGATGTGATGGCCTACGACCCGTTTGTGTCGGCGGAGCGGGCCCAGCAAATGCAGGTGCGGCTGATGCCGCTGCCGGCCCTGTTTGCCGAAGCCGACTACGTCAGCTTGCACCTGCCCCGCACCCCCGATACCGAAAACTTGGTCAATGCGGAGCTGCTGAAAACGATGAAGCCCACGGCGCGCATCGTCAATTGCGCCCGCGGCGGAATCATTGATGAGGCGGCGATCGCCGAGGCCGTTCAAAACGGGGTG
>CAIYSK010000354.1 GCA_903928835.1 uncultured cyanobacterium | reverse complement strand
TTCCGCCGTATCCACCTCCTGCACGGGCTGGAGCAACAACTTGGCGCCGTCGTAGTTGCCCACTTCCAGCAGGGCTTCCAACTGCTTGGCCACCACCTCGGCCACCAGCACCCCATTTGCCTCGCTCATTGGCCTGGTGCTTCGGCAACCCAGAGTTTATGGAGCCGTGGCTAAGGTCAAATTTCTCCTGCGGCGCCTGTGCGCCAACCCCAACAACCATGGCCATCAATGTGAGCGATGTGGTGGTGCGTGATGCCCAGGGTGCAGAGCGCCGCCTGGGTGAGTGGGCCGGCCAGGTGCTGCTGATCGTGAATGTGGCCAGCCGCTGCGGCTTTACGCGCCAATACGCGGGCCTGCAAACCCTGCAAGACACCTATGGCCCCAAAGGCTTGGCCGTCTTGGGCTTCCCCTGCAACGACTTCGGTGCCCAGGAACCCGGCACCCTCAGCGAAATCCAGCAGTTCTGCTCCACCACCTACGGCGCCAACTTCACCCTGTTCGACAAGGTGCATGCCACCGGCAGCAAAACGGCCCCCTACGACACCCTCACCCAAGCCGAACCCGCCGGTGATGTGGCCTGGAACTTCGAGAAGTTCCTGGTGGCCAAAGATGGCAGCGTGATCGCCCGCTACAAGAGCAACGTGGAACCCGACTCCGCCGAACTCACCGCTGCGATTGAGGCTGCGATCGCCGCCTAACCCGCCAACCAACCGCGCCTTGAACCCTCTGGCCCAGCCCCCTCCACCAGGAGCCAGCGCTGGCCATTGGGTTCCCACCAGCTCCGCAACACCCGCAGGGGTGAATCCGAAGCAACCGCCAGCAAGGCCGGGGCCTGGCGCTGGGGGGCACAACGCAGCTGGAACGAGCTAGCGGTCAGCACCGGTTCCCGGGCCGACGAGCGGCGCCGCACCTCAGGCGAACGGCGATCGGCCCCACCGGCGGGAAGGCCGGCAGGAGCCACGAGGGCGAGGCCCAACAGGGCCGCCCAGCGCCAAAGGGGAACGGGCTTCAAATATCCAACTGGGCGAGATCCAGCGAAGCGCTGTGGGTCTCAATGAATTCGCGGCGCGGCGCCACCTTGTCGCCCATCAAGATCGTGAAGATGCGATCGGCTTCAAGGGCATCTTCAATCTCCACCCGCTTCATCATCCGCGTGGTGGGATCCATGGTGGTTTCCCAGAGTTGCTTGGGCATCATTTCGCCGAGGCCCTTAAAGCGCTGGATCGTGTAATTGGCCTTCTCACCAAAGCCTTCGATCGTCTTCTTGAGGTCACCTTCGTTGTAGCAATAGGTGTGATTTTTGCCACGCTCCACCTTGTAGAGTGGAGGGCAAGCAATATAGATATAACCGCCTTCAACCAGCGCCTTCTGATAGCGGAAGAAGAAGGTGAGGATGAGAGTTCGTATGTGGGCGCCGTCCACGTCGGCGTCAGTCATGATGACGATCCGGTGATAACGAAGATTTTTCTCATCGAATTCTTCGCCCCGAATGCCAAGGCCAAGGGCCGTAATCAAGGCCTGGATTTCGGTGTTTTTGTAGATCTTGGCGTCGTCGGTTTTCTCGATGTTGAGAATCTTGCCGCGCAGGGGCAGGATGGCCTGAAAGCGACGATCCCGGCCCTGCTTGGCCGAACCGCCAGCCGAATCCCCTTCCACGATGTAGATCTCAGATTCGCTGGGATCGCGGGATGAACAATCGGCGAGCTTGCCGGGCAAGGTGGAGCTTTCCAGCACGCTCTTACGGCGCACCAGCTCCCTGGCCCGGCGGGCCGCTTCAGCTGCATTGAAGGCCTGGATAGCCTTCTCCAAGATCAAATCAATAACGCCGGGGTTGAATTCGAGGTAGACGGCCAGCGCCTCACCTACCAGGGTGTCGACGATGCCGCGCACCTCGGTATTGCCGAGCTTGGTTTTGGTCTGACCCTCGAATTCAGGGTCGGGCACCTTCACCGACAGCACGGCGGTGAGACCCTCGCGGATGTTCTCGCCGGCCAAATTGCCATCGGCGTCTTTGCGCTTACCCCGCTTTTTGGCAAAGGTATTGAGGGTGCGGGTGAGCACCGCCTTCAGACCCTCAATGTGGGTGCCACCATCCACGGTGCGGATGTTGTTGGCAAAGCCCAGGATGCTGTCGGAGTAGGCATCTACGCACCACTGCAGAGCCGCTTCCACCTGAACGCCTTCTTTCTCGGCGTTCACGTAGATGATGTCGGCATGAAGCGGGTCTTTCCCCGCATTCATGTACTCCACGTATTCCTTGATCCCGCCTTCGTAGAGATAGATCTCTTCGTGGGGCTCCCCATCGGCCCCGCGGGCGCTGGTTCGCTCGTCCCGGAAGACGATTTTCACCCCACCATTGAGATAGGCGAGCTCCCTTAAGCGCGAAGAAAGGGTTTGGAAATCGAACTCAATCCCGATCGAGAAAATCTCGATATCGGGCTTAAAGCAAATGGACGTACCCGTGCGGCCCTTCTCGGCCGGGGCCGACTCCAAAATGCCAATCGGCGCACCGCGCTCAAACCGCTGGGTGTGGATCTGATCTTGGCGATGAACCGTGACCTCCACCCACTCACTGAGGGCGTTGACCACAGACACACCAACGCCGTGGAGGCCCCCGGAAACCTTGTAACCACCGGCGCCAAACTTGCCACCGGCGTGGAGCACGGTGAGCACCGTTTCCAGGGCACTCTTGCCGGTGCGGGGGTGAATATCAGTGGGAATGCCCCGGCCGTTGTCGGTGACAGCGCAGGAGCCATCCTCGTTGAGCACGACCAGGATCTGGTCGCAGTGGCCCGCCAGCGCTTCGTCAACGGAGTTGTCGACCACCTCGTACACCAGGTGGTGCAACCCCCGGGGACCGGTGGTGCCGATGTACATCCCCGGGCGCTTGCGTACGGGCTCTAGGCCTTCGAGAACCTGGATCTGCTCGGCGCCGTAGGCGGCCTGAACCTTGCTAGAGGATTGGGTATCGGGACTCATGCAGGAAGAAATCCCCAGAGGATCAGCACAGGCGGTTTCATCACTGGCGAGCTAGGCACAGGAGGGTGAAATCCCGGGGCGAGAATGGCGAGAGGCGTCGAAAACCTCTTCTCCAAAGGGCAATTTACCACCGTGAACCGGTGACTGCATCGCTTGCCATTGTGGCCGGAATGGACCAGCCCCAACCCCTCACGATCGTGCTGCTCGGGCCGACCGCCAGCGGCAAAACAGCCCTGGCAATCGAGCTAGCCAAGGCCCTCGACCTGGCGGTGCTGAACGTGGATTCACGCCAGCTGTACTTACACATGGATGTGGGCACGGCCAAGCCCAGCCCGGCCCAGCGGGCCGAGGTGCGCCACGAACTACTCGATCTCCGCGAACCCAACCACCCGATCAACCTCCAGGAATTCAGGGCCATCGCCGAACCCGCCATCGCGGCCGAACACCAACGGCGCGGCATGGCGCTCCTGGCCGGCGGTAGCGGGCTCTACATCAAGGGGCTCACCCAGGGCATGCAACCACCAGCCGTACCGCCCCAGGCAGACCTGCGAGCCCAGCTTGGCGCCCTGGGCCAGGCCACCTGCCACCAATTACTGGCCCAGGCCGACCCCATCGCCGCCGCCAGGATCGGCGCCGCCGATTCCGTGCGCACCCAGCGGGCCCTGGAGGTGATCTACGCCACGGGCCAAAGCCTCACCAGCCAGCAGCACCACAGCCCACCGCCGTGGCGGGTTGTGGAGCTCGGGCTCAATCCCAGCAATGGGCGCCAGCGGATCACCGAACGCACCCAGACCCTCTACCGCGATGGCCTGGTCGCCGAAACCCAGGCCCTGATCCAGCGCTATGGCGCCGATCTCCCCCTGCTCCATACAATTGGCTATGGCGAAGCCAAACAAGTGCTGGCAGGCGATCTCTGCGAACAAACCGCCATCGCGATCACCACCCAACGCACCTGTCAATTCGCCAAACGCCAGCGCACCTGGTTTCGCCGCCAGCACCAACCCATTTGGATTGGGGGCTCAAATCCGGACCAGCAGTGCGCCCAATGCTTGCAAGAGTTGAGGCGCGTTCTAGGGTGAAGCGTTGCCAATTGGCGCAACCTGTCAACCTTCGCCCCCCTGAATGCCTCCTCGTCCCCGTTTTGACCGCCGTGCTCCCGTGCGGGAGCTGCCCAACATCAACGACCGGATCAGCTACCCCAACCTGCGGGTGGTGGATGCCGACGGCAGCCAACTGGGGGTGATCACGCGGGAAGACGCTCTAGAGGTGGCCAAAGACAGGGAACTGGATTTGGTGCTGGTGAGCGAAAAAGCCGATCCACCGGTGTGCCGGATCATGGACTAC
>CAIYSK010000353.1 GCA_903928835.1 uncultured cyanobacterium | reverse complement strand
GGTGTGGGTGGCCGCCGCCGCCAAGGCCGCGTTGCTGGCCCTGCGGGGCGACCCTTTCGCAGCAGAGCAGCAGCTTGTGCTCGAAGCAGGAGAGGCGATGCCAGGAGCCATCTCAGGAGCCGGCCCCGTGGCGATCCCAGTGGTAGCCGCTTCGTCCCTCGGGGCTGGTCGGGCCCTGGCCGTGGCCCGCTGTGAACCGGGGGAGGGCCTGGATCTCACCCGGGGACTGGTGGTGTGGGCGGAAGTCTCGTGGTGGTCCCCCAGCTCAGAAGAGGTTTGGCTTCGGATTGATGCCGGGGAGGGCGCCGGTATCCATGCGGCCACCGGCGAGCTGTGCCTCTCGGCCTACGCCCGGGCCCTGCTGGAGCGCAATCTCAGGGCCCTGGTGCCCGCTGGCCGGGGTTTGCAGGTGCAGGTGATTTTTCCCACGGGCCGCCGCCTGGCGGAGCGCACCAGCAATGCGGCGTTTGGGGTGGTGGATGGCTTGGCCCTGATTGGCACCCAAGCCACGGTGCAGCGCAGCGCAGCGCCGGAGCACCTGGCCGAGGCCCTTGCGGCCCTCCGGTTGCGGGCTGAGGCTGCAGATTTTGCAGGTGATCTGGTGTTGGTGATTGGCGAAAACGGCCTGGATTTGGCGCCCCAGCTCGGCTTACCCCCTGGGTTGTTGCTGAAGGCAGGCAATTGGCTGGGGCCGTTGCTGGTGGCGGCCGCCGAGGCGGGGGTGCGGCGGTTGTTGCTGTTTGGCTACCAGGGAAAGCTGATCAAATTGGCGGGTGGGATCTTCCATACTCACCACCATCTGGCCGATGGGCGCGCTGAGGTGCTCACGGCTTTTGCCGCCCTCGATGGCCTGGGCGGCCCAGGGTTGGCTGCGTTGCATGGAGCGCCCACGGTGGAACAGGCCTTGGCTGAGTTGGGCGCCACTGATCCGGGGCGGGCCGAGCGCCTGCGCCAGCGGTTGACTGCGGCGATTGAGCAACGAGCCCTCGATTACCTGGCCCGTTATGGCCAGAGCCAGATGGCGGTGGGCGCTGTGCTGTTTGACCGTTCCCGCCAGCTCTGTGCCCAGGGGCCCGTGGGGCGGCCGCTCCTTGCTGATCTCGTTGGTGTGGGGCGGGCTGATCTGGATGGGGGTGGCACCTAGGCTGGCCCGAATGCCTCGGGCCGAGCGCCTCGAATGTCTTCAGTAGCTGCCGTCGATCCCACCTCCCAATCCAGTCGCCATCCGGCGATTGTGATCCTTGATTTTGGTTCCCAATACTCCGAGCTGATCGCCCGGCGTGTGCGCGAAACCGAGGTGTTTTCCCTGGTGATGGGCTACACCACTACGGCGGAAGAACTCAAGACCATCCAGCCCAAGGGGATCATCCTCAGTGGCGGCCCAAGCTCCGTGTATGAGCCCGGAGCACCGGTGTGTGATCCGGGTATTTGGGACCTGGGCATTCCGGTCCTCGGTGTTTGCTACGGCATGCAGCTGATGGTGCAGCAGCTTGGCGGTTCGGTGGTGGCGGCAGGCCGCGCTGAATACGGCAAGGCGCCCCTGTTTGTAGACGACCCAGTTGATCTGCTGACCAATGTCCAGGATGGTTCGACCATGTGGATGAGCCACGGTGATTCCGTGGAGCGCTTGCCCGCAGGCTTTGCCCGGCTGGCCCATACCGACAACACGCCCGAGGCGGCGGTGGCCGATCATCAGCGGCGGTTGTATGGGGTGCAGTTCCACCCTGAGGTGGTCCATTCCACCGGTGGGATGGCGATGCTGCGCAATTTCGTCTATCACATTTGTGAGTGCGAAACCGACTGGACCACGGCCGCTTTTATCGATGAGGCCGTGGCTGATGTGCGGGCCCAGGTGGGCGAGAAGCGCGTGTTGCTGGCCCTCTCCGGTGGTGTCGATTCCTCCACCCTCGCCTTCCTCTTGCACAAGGCCATTGGCGATCAGCTCACGTGCATGTTCATTGACCAGGGCTTCATGCGCAAAGGGGAGCCCGAGTTTTTGGTGGAGTTTTTCGACAAGCGTTTTCACATCAATGTCGAATACATCAATGCCCGGGAGCGCTTCATCAACAAGCTCGATGGGGTGACCGATCCCGAGGAGAAGCGCAAGCTGATTGGCACCGAATTCATCCGGGTGTTTGAAGAGGAGAGCAAGCGGCTTGGACCCTTCGATTACCTGGCCCAGGGCACCCTGTATCCCGATGTGATCGAGAGCGCCGGCACGGGCATCGATCCCAAAACCGGTGAGCGCGTTGCGGTGAAGATCAAGAGCCACCACAACGTGGGCGGGCTGCCGAAAGATCTCCAGTTCAAGTTGGTGGAGCCCCTGCGCAGGCTGTTCAAAGACGAGGTTCGCAAGGTGGGCCGCAGTCTCGGTTTGCCCCAGGAAATCGTGGGGCGCCATCCCTTCCCGGGTCCGGGCCTGGCGATTCGGATTTTGGGGGAGGTCACCAGCGAGAAGCTCAACATCCTGCGCGATGCCGACTTGATCGTGCGCGAAGAGGTCAAAGAGGCTGGTCTCTATAACGAGATCTGGCAGGCCTTTGCCGTCTTGTTGCCGGTCCGCAGTGTGGGCGTCATGGGCGATAAGCGCACCTATGCCTTCCCGATCGTGCTGCGCTGTGTTTCGTCCGAAGACGGCATGACCGCTGATTGGTCTCGGCTGCCCTACGACCTCTTGGAGAAGATCTCCAATCGCATTGTCAATGAGGTGAAGGGTGTGAACCGGGTGGTGCTCGACATCACCAGTAAGCCCCCGGGCACCATTGAATGGGAGTAAGGCCGTTGGGAGTAGCCCCGGCCTTGCAGCTTCGATACCATCGGCTCCCAGCCCAGCCATCGTGACTGCCGCCCCCGGGACAACCAGCGACCCTGCCAACGATTCCGAGCTTCAACGCCGGCTGCAGGATGACAGCATCCAGCTGGGGGGTAAGACGATTTATCTGAACCCCTTTCTCTATTGGCGTCGCTTCGATGCCAATACCGACCGTTGGCTGCGGGAACCGGGGCAACTGCAGGAAGACCAGATCATCAGCAACCGCAGTCGGTTTTACCCCGAGCTCAATTGGGAGTTGCTCGATCAGGCCGACTGTGCCGCCAAGGATGGGGCGGTGGAAATGTTCCTCAAAAGCCTTGAGCTGATCAGCACCTTCAACCCAGACCTCACGTCTGGCCAGTTGCTGGAGGTGGAGCGCAAGATGGCGGTCACCAAGAAGCGGGCCTT
>CAIYSK010000352.1 GCA_903928835.1 uncultured cyanobacterium | reverse complement strand
CCCACCTGGTCCAGGCGGATCCGATGGCCTGCCGCCAGGGATTGGCTCATGGCATCGGCATCAACGGGTTCAACCCCAATCACCTGAACTTCGGGCCACAGGGCTTTGACGTAGGCACCGATGCCGGCAATCAAGCCCCCACCGCCTACGGCTACATAGATCGCCGAAGGGGGCTCGGCGCATTGGCGCAGGATCTCAAGGGCGATTGTTCCCTGACCGGCGATCACATCGGGATCATCAAAGGGATGGATGAAGGTGAGCTCCCTTTCGCGCTCGAGCCGTTGGGCCTCTGCGCAGGCATCGTCATAGGTGTCGCCGTGCAACACCACCTCGGCGCCGCGGGCCGTAACGGCCTGCACCTTCATTTCAGGGGTGGTCACAGGCATCACGATCACCGCCGTGCAGCCAAGTTTCTGGGCAGCCAAGGCCACCCCTTGGGCATGGTTGCCGGCACTGGCTGCGATCACCCCCTTGGCCAAGACCTCTGGCGAGAGGCCCACCATCTTGTTGAAGGCACCCCTGAGCTTGAAGCTGAAGACCGGTTGCAGATCTTCTCGCTTCAGCAACACCCTGTTACCCAGCCGTTTCGACAGGTTTGGGGCCTCGTCCAGGGGCGATTCGATCGCCACGTCGTACACCCTGGCTCGCAGGATGCGTTGCAGATAACTGGCGGTGGCCTGGCTCATGCTTCCAGTGTCGCAATCCGTACCGTCGAGAAGCTCGTAAGGCCTAGATTGTTGCCCAGCAAAAGGGCCCTGCATGCATCTCAGCGAGCTGAGCCATCCGAATCAGCTGCACGGCCTCACTACTGCAGAACTCGAGGCCATTGCCCGCCAGGTACGTGAGCGCCATCTGGAGGTGGTGTCCACCAGCGGTGGCCACCTGGGCCCGGGCCTGGGGGTAGTGGAACTCACCCTGGCCCTCTACCAAACCCTCGATCTTGACCACGACAAGGTGGTCTGGGATGTGGGACACCAGGCCTACCCCCACAAACTGCTGACCGGCCGTTACAAGGATTTCGACAGCCTCCGCCAAAAAGGTGGTGTGGCCGGCTATCTCAAGCGTTGCGAAAGCAGTTTCGACCATTTCGGCGCTGGCCACGCCTCCACCTCCATTTCCGCCGCCCTCGGCATGGCCCTGGCCAGGGATCGTCGCGGGGAATCTTTTAAATGCGTAGCCGTGATCGGCGACGGGGCCCTCACCGGAGGCATGGCCTTGGAGGCCATCAACCACGCCGGCCATTTGCCCAATACCAAATTGTTGGTCGTGCTCAACGACAACGACATGTCGATCTCACCGCCGGTGGGCGCCCTGTCGACCTATCTCAACCGCATGCGGCTGAGCCCGCCGGTTCAATTCCTGCAGGGCAATGCGGAAGAAGCGATCAAACATCTGCCTTTCCTGCACGGGGAGCTGCCTTCCGAACTCAAAAACCTCAAAGAAAGCATGAAGCGCCTGGGCGTTCCCAAGGTGGGCGCCGTGTTCGAGGAGTTGGGCTTTACCTACATCGGCCCTATTGATGGCCACGACATCGGCCAGATGGTGCGCACCTTCGAGCAGGCCCATCGCACCGAAGGTCCTGTCCTCGTCCATGTGGCCACCACCAAGGGCAAGGGCTACCCCTATGCCGAGGCCGACCAGGTGGGTTACCACGCCCAATCGGCCTTTGATTTGGCCACGGGCAAGGCCTATCCCTCAAGTAAGCCCAAGCCCCCGAGCTACAGCAAGGTCTTCGGCCAGACCCTCGTCAAACTCTGTGAGCAAGACCCCACCGTTGTGGGGATTACGGCTGCGATGGCCACGGGCACGGGCCTCGACCTCCTGGAGAAGGCCTGCCCCGAGCAATATTTCGATGTGGGCATCGCCGAACAGCACGCCGTCACCATGGCCGCAGGGATGGCCTGCGAAGGTCTAAAACCCGTAGTGGCCATTTACAGCACCTTTCTGCAGCGGGCCTTCGACCAGCTCATTCACGACGTGGGCATCCAGAACCTGCCGGTCACGTTTGTTCTCGATCGCGCCGGAATTGTTGGGGCCGATGGCCCCACCCACCAGGGGCAATACGACATCAGCTATTTCCGCTCAATCCCCAACTTCTCGGTGATGGCACCGAAGGACGAGGCCGAGCTCCAGCGGATGCTGGTGACCTCCATCCACCACAGCGGTCCCTGCGCGATTCGGATTCCCCGCGGCGAAGGCGAAGGGGTGCCGCTCGCAGAAGAGGGTTTTGAACCCCTTGAGCTCGGTCGCGGTGAGCTGCTTACCGACGGTGATGATCTCTTGATCGTTGCCTATGGCGCCATGGTGGCCCCCGCCATGGCCACCGCCGGCCTGCTTCAGGAGAAAGGTGTGCGGGCAGCGGTGATCAACGCCCGCTTCCTGCGTCCCTTGGATGAGGCCTTAATCCTTCCCATGGCCGAGCGCATCGGCCGGGTGGTCACCATGGAAGAAGGGGCCCTGGCAGGCGGATTTGGCGCTGCAGTTGTGGAAACCCTCAACGACCACCAGGTCTTGGTCCCCGTGTTCCGTATCGGCATTCCCGACGTGCTGGTTGACCACGCTTCACCCGACCAAAGCAAGGAAGCCCTAGGCCTCACCCCGGCCCAGATGGCTGAGCGGATCCTGGAGCGCTACGGCAGTTCATTTGAGAGCCCTTTGGCTGGCATTGCCCAGGCCGTAGCGGTCTGAAAACCCTGGTTTCAAGCTCCCAAGATTCCACCCCAATGGGTCTCGAGTCCCACTGCCAGGTCTTGGTGGTGGGGGCAGGACCTTCCGGGGCTGAATTGGCCAGGCTCCTGGCCCAGGCAGGGGTGGATGTGGTGCTGGTCGATCGCCTCAATGATTTGGGCCACGACGCATTTAGCAGCGCAGCATTGCCCCTATCCGCTCTTGATCGCTTCGGCCTGCCCGAGCAGGTTGTGGCGGCCCGATGGCGGGGCTGGCAGTTGGTCGGTCCAGGGGCCTATGGGGGCGAAGAAGGCACCCAGGCCCGCCACTGGATGGCCGGCCAGCCAATCGGTGCCGTGCTCGATTTTGGTGCGTTGCGCCAGTGGTTAGCGAGCCAGGCCCAGGGCTGGGGAGCTCAGCTGCAGCTGGGTTGGAGGGCATTGGATTGCGGGCCTGAAACCAGCGCATCCGGGGCCTTAGGGGGATCCAGGATGGCCACGATCCTGCAGGGCAGCGACGGCCAGAAACGCACCATCACCAGCGACTGGGTGGTGGATGCTTCGGGGGAACGGCGGGCCCTGCTCGGTGAAACCGATTCCCGCCAGGATCCCCTGGTGACTGGGGTTGGGGTGGAGTGGCTGTTGCAGCTGCCTGGTGATCAGGCCTCGATCTGGAGTGATCGACTCACCTTTTTTCT
>CAIYSK010000351.1 GCA_903928835.1 uncultured cyanobacterium | reverse complement strand
GACCCATGTTTCCTTCCTGGATCAAATCCAAAAACGAAAGGCCGCGGTTGATATATTTCTTGGCGATCGAGACCACCAAACGTAGGTTCGACTGAACCATCTTTTCCTTGGCCCGTCGGCCAAGCATCAGCCTGCGGCGGAACTTGATCAGGGGCATCTCGACCAGGCCGGCCCACTCCTTGTTGTCAGGCAGGTGGCCACTGTCGACTTCGAATTGGGCCGCCAGCTCTTCGAGGTGTAGCAGGTCGGCTATTTTGCGGGCCAGCTCGATTTCTTCGTCCGGGCGCAGGAGGCGAATCCTGCCGATTTCCTGGAGGTACACCCGAATTGAATCTTCGGTGTAGACCCCCTTGGGTCCAATCTTGATGCTGGCTAGGGCCTTGGCTGCCTTGTCGTCCTTTTCGACATTGGCGATGGCCAGATCGGCGGGCGTGTCTGTTGAAGCATCCGGCAAGGCATCGGCGGCTGCATCATCGAGGGAGGCTGGAGCCTTCGCTGGAGTTTTGGCTGGTGTTTTTTCGGTGGTTGCCTTGGGCTTGGCGGCAGTTTTGGGCTTGGCGGCAGGTTTGGGTTTGGCTGAGGTATCGGCTGCGGCGGCTTTGGGCTTGGCGGCTGCTTTGGGGGCTGCAGTTTTCTTGGCAGCTGGCTTTTTCGTGGCGGTAGCCTTTTTAGCGGTCGCTGTTTTGGTCTCAGTAGCCGCTTTCTTTTGAGCTGGCTTTTTCTTCGCTGCCGGGGCTTTGACGGCTACCGCTTCCCCGTCGGGGGTGGCAACCACGAGAATTTCTGGGGAGGCTTTTAACGATGCAGCAGCAGGGCTCATGGGAAGCAGGCAATAGGGAGGACGCAGGTACAACCCTCAAGTGCTAATTCCACCGGACCATCTGGTGGGGTTAGCAGTGAGACCCCGCCTTCGGGGAAAACCTGAAATCTGATCAATTCGGGTGGACGGACGGGGACAGGGTCGGCGATGGATCTGCGAAGCAGAACAGCACCCAGCCCAGGCTCTGGCGAAACTGGTGGAATGGAGACGCAGAACATGGTCGGGCGGCCGAAGCCGGTGCAGCGCTGTCAGGGGTGTTCGCAGACCGGGAGGCCAAAAAATGGGAGACTGGCTCCCAGGCACTCACTACAGGTCTTCCCTCTGGAAGGAACTCTGCTTGGTTCCGACGGCAGTGTTTGGTCTGCCCAACATCACAATCCTAATAATCGCCAGAGGTCTTTGCAACCTTGCTAAGCCAATGGCTCCAAATTTGGCTTGAGGCGGGCCGGGAGGGCCAGGTTTTCACCTACTCAAACCTGGGAGGGATTCCTGTTGGGGCAGGGGATTTGGTGCGGGTTCGTCTCCAAGGTCGGCGCCATGTCGGCCTGGTGGTGGATGTTTTGGATGCCTGCCCAGTCGAGCTTGCAGGTAAAACGATTCAGCCCATCGATTCCGTGCTCCAGATCGCTGCGGTTGACGCCAACTGGCAGCGACTACTGAAGGATGTGGCGGAGTCTTGTCAGACCAGCTTCTTTAAAACACTCAAGACAGCTCTTCCCCCTGGTTGGCTCGGCCAGCGCAAGCAGGCCCCAAGCCTTGCGCGCCGGCCCAGCTGGTTGATTGCCCTGGTCGAGGGGGCCCCGGCAGGGGAGACCCCCCCCACGGCCAAGCAGCAAGAGCTGCTCAACCACCTGGGCGAACAGGGCGAGCCCATCCCCTTGGCCAAGCTCTGTGGCGAGCAGGGCTACAGCCGGGCGGTGCTCAAGGCTTTGGAGCATCGGGGGCTGGTTCGCCGGCTGCTGGCCAGCGATGGGATGCCATCAATGCATGGGGCTTCTCCTGACTCCCTGCGGCAACTCACCCAGGCCCAGGTTGCGGCCGTGGCGGCGATTGGCAATGCGTTGCCGGCCCAGGCATTTTTACTTTGGGGGATCACCGGTTCTGGCAAAACTGAGGTGTATCTCCAGGCCGCCGCCCAGGCCCTGGCGGTGGGCCAAAGCAGCTTGGTGCTCACCCCAGAGATCGGTTTGATCCCCCAATTGCTGGATCGCTGCAGGGAACGGTTTGGCGACCAGGTGGTGGAGTTCCATAGCGGCCTGGGCGATGCCGACCGGGTAGCGGCATGGCGCCGCTGCCTGGACGGCACCCCCTTGGTGGCGGTGGGGACCCGCTCAGCCATTTTCCTGCCGATGGCAGAGCTCGGCTTGATCGTGCTGGATGAGGAGCACGACACGTCGTATAAGCAGGACAGCCCGATGCCCTGTTACCACGCCCGGGAGGTGGCCCGGCTGCGCGCTAAGCGCTCTGGCTCCAAGTTGATTCTGGGTAGCGCCACCCCTTCGCTGGAAACCTGGCTCGCTTGCCAGCCGCCCCAGGGCACCACCCAACTCCTGCGCCTGCCGGAGCGGATTGGGACCCGCCCCCTGCCCCCTGTGCGGGTGATCGACATGCGCCACGAGCTGGCCGACGGGCACAGGCGCCTGATCAGCCGCGCCCTGATGGGACGGCTGGAGCTGCTGCAGGAGAAGCAGCAACAGGCCGTGATCCTTGTGCCCAGGCGGGGTTATCGGGCTTTCTTGAGTTGCCGCAGTTGCGGCGAAGTGGTGATGTGTCCCCACTGCGACGTGGCCCTCACGGTCCACCGCAACGGCCAAGACCGGGAGTGGTTGCGCTGCCACTGGTGCGATTTCCGCGCCGACATCAGCGACCGCTGCCAGCACTGCGGCTCTACGGCGTTCAAACCCTTTGGTGCGGGGACCCAGCGGGTGATGGAGCAATTGGCCACCGAGCTGGAGGGGCTGCGCCTGCTGCGTTTCGACCGGGACACCACCCGGGGTCGCGAGGGCCATCGCCGGCTTTTGGATCGGTTTGCGGCCGGGGAAGCCGATGTGCTGGTGGGTACCCAGATGTTGGCCAAGGGGATGGACTTGCCCCGGGTCACCCTTGCCGCCGTTTTGGCGGCCGATGGCCTCTTGCACCGGCCGGACCTTCGGGCCTCGGAGCAATGCCTCCAACTGCTGCTGCAATTGGCCGGCCGCGCTGGCCGGGGGGAATGGCCCGGGGAAGTGTTTGTGCAGACCTACAGCCCCGACCATCCGGTGATCCAGCACCTGGTCGACGGCCGCTACGAGCAGTTTCTGGCGGAGGAACTGCTGATTCGCCGCCAGGGCGGCATGGTTCCGTTTAGTCGGGCCTGTTTGCTGCGCCTGAGTGGTCCAGTGGCAAGTAGCACTGCTACGGCGGCGGCGACCCTGGCGGAGCGCATTCGTCCGGTGGTGGACGCGGCCGGCTGGTTGTTGATTGGCCCTGCGCCAGCTCCAGTGGCCCGGGTGGCGGGCAAGAGCCGTTGGCAAGTGCTCCTGCATGGACCCGCCGGTGCCCCCCTGCCCTTGCCCAGCGAAGCTGCCCTCCGCCAGGGATTACCCGCAGGCGTGGGCCTCACGATCGATCCGGATCCCACTTCCCTCTAGCCCAGGCGCTGGGGCTCGAGGGAGGTAGGCCTAGGCCGGCAACTGG
>CAIYSK010000350.1 GCA_903928835.1 uncultured cyanobacterium | reverse complement strand
ATCTCGCCTGGCAAGCCCAGGCCCAGAAAGCCATCGACACCTACGCCCCCGGCGAGATGGAGGGGGCCCTGGTGGCGATGGAACCTGGCACCGGCCTGGTGCGGGCGATGGTGGGCGGCAAAGACTATGCCAAGAGCCAGTTCAACCGCGCCGTGGATGCCCTGCGCTCGCCAGGTTCCACCTTCAAGTTGTTTGTCTATCTCACCGCCCTCAAAGAGGGGATGCGCCCCGAGCGGATCGTGGTCGATACCCCCCGCTGCTTTGCCGGCTACTGCCCGCGCAACTTCGGCAACCGTTACCTCGGCAGGATCACGATGGTGGGGGCGATGCAGAACTCGCTGAACACCGTGGCAGTGGGCCTGCTGCAGCAACTGGGCTTCGACAAGGTGATTGAAACCGCCAAGAGTTTGGGCATTGGGCTCACCCGCGAACTCGGCCACTTCTATCCGCTTGCCATTGGTGCCTACGAGCAAACCCTGCTCGACATGACCACCGCCTATGCCGCCATCAACAACAGCGGCATTTATGTGAAAGCCACGCCATTTGAGGAGATCCTGGGCCCCAATGGCGAATTGCTATGGAGCCGGCGGGTCGATGGCGACCGGGGTCGCCGCGCCGTTGATAGCGACATCGCCAACACCATGCTGTGGATGCTCCAGCAGGTCGTGACCAACGGAACCGGCGGTGGGGCCGCCCTGCCGAATCGGCCCGTGGCTGG
Source organism: uncultured cyanobacterium (assembly GCA_903928835.1). Lineage (GTDB taxonomy): Bacteria > Cyanobacteriota > Cyanobacteriia > PCC-6307 > Cyanobiaceae > Cyanobium_A. Next base: position 4,995 of record CAIYSK010000350.1, on the reverse strand, counting down.
CAAAACCGGCACCTCAGAAGGGGGCCGCGACCTCTGGTTCATTGGCTCCATTCCCCAGCTCACCACAGGCGTCTGGCTCGGCTACGACAGCAACAAACCCACCCGTGACACCAGCGTGGTGGCCACCTATGCCTGGCGGGCCTTCATGGAGCCGATCACCAAAACCCTGCCGGTCCGCCAGTTCCCGCCGCGGCCAGTGCTCAACACCACCTACATCGGCGACAAGAAACCAACAAAGCCCAAGGCGATCGTCCAGGACTACAGCCCCCGCTGGGAAAGTTACCCCGCAGAAGCGCCCCCCGCGAGGTCCTTAGCCCCCATCCCCGAGGGCACCCCCAGCAATGGGCCTGCGGTCGTCGTGCCCCAACCGGCAGCCGGCCAACCAGCCACCAGCCCTGGCCCCTCCGCCCCAGCGAATCAACCCAGCCTGCCGCCACCGCCCGTGGCCGCACCTCCCACGCCTTAACGGCCCAATCAGGGAGCTTGCAGCAAGGCTGTAAAAAAGCCATCACCCCCCTGGGAGCCTGGCCAACACTGGCAGCTCTTTGCCAGCTGCCAATGTTGGTGGTTGGCCAAAAAGCGCTCGATCAGGGCCCCATTTTCGGCCGGGTGCACCGTGCAGGTGGCATACACCAACTGGCCACCGGGCTTAAGCAGGGGCAGCAGTCCTTCCAGCAACTGCTGCTGCAAGGCAATGAGCTCCTCGATGGCCCCAGGGGCCATGCGCCAGCGGGCATCGGCATGGCGGGCCAGGGTGCCCAAGCCAGAGCAGGGGGCATCCAACAGGATGCGATCAAAACTGGCGCGCCACTCGGGCTTGGCCCCAGCCAAGCCACGGGCATCGGCCGCCAAAACCTGGATGGATTGCAAACCCAAGCGGGCCCCATTGATCTCCACCCGCCGCAGCCGGGCCGCCGAGCGATCAATGGCCCAAACCTCGCCTTGGTCGCCCATCAACTCAGCCAGATGGGTGGTTTTACCCCCCGGAGCTGCGCAGGCATCCAGGATGCGCTCGCCGGGCTGGGGGTTCAGCAACAGGGCCACCCGCTGGGCAGCGCGATCTTGCACGCACCATTGGCCCTCGGCGTAGCCGGGCAACCCGCGCAAATCACCGCTGCGGCCCACCAGGCTGAGGGCCAAGGGCAGGCCCTCGATCGCCTGGGCCCCAACCCCGGCTGCCAGCAACTCCGCCTGCAGCTCGTCGAGACTGGCCTTGATCGGATTGATGCGCAGATCCAAGCTGGGCGGCAGGTTGCAGGCCAAACCAAAGGCCTCGGCCTGCTCCAAGGGCAGCCACTCCAGCACCAGGGAAGCCAACCAATCGGGCAGGGAATGGCGCACCCCAAAGGATTGGCGCGGATCCGCTGACAAATCCAAGCCGTCCCAGGGCTCCTGACCCAAAGCCTCCCGCCGCCGCAGGGCAGAGCGCAGCATCCCATTGGCCACTGGGGCTAAACGGCCCAAGCCTCCCCGCTTGGCCAACTCCACAGTCGTGCTCACCGCGGCAGAGGCGGGCACCCGGCCGCTAAACAGCAACTGGTAGAGGCCAAGATGCAAGAGCCACCGCAACTTGGGCGGCTGCTTCTGGGCCGGCCCCTTGCCAAGGGCATCCAGCCAAGCGTCGAGCAGACGCCGCTGGCGGATGGCCCCGTAGGCCAACTCCGTGGCCAGGGCACGATCGGCCCCCTCAATGGGGGTGCGCTGCAACTCCCGCTCCAGGGCCACATCGGCGTAGGCCCCAGCACCAACCGCCAAGAGCACCTGCCAGGCCAGCTGGCGGGGCGCCAGGCCAATGGGAGCAGGGTTTTGACCAGGGTTGGGCGCAGGCTCTGGCAATCACGGCAAGGCGGCTGGCCTCCAGAGATAGCGCCCCAGGGGCAACAGGCCCTCCGAATCCACCGGGATCCCCTCAGCGATCAGCATCTCCCGCTGGATCCAATCACTGCCCTCCCGGCTTCCAGAAAAACTGATGCGGCCGCGGGCATTCACCACCCGCTGCCACGGCACCGGTGAGGGCAATGGCAAGCGCCTCAGGGCCCAACCCACCTGGCGAGCCTGGCCATAGGCGCCAATCCAATCCGCGATTTGGCCGTAGGTGGCCAGCTGGCCTGGGGGGATCTGGGTCACGGCATCCCATACCCTCTGATCAAAGCTGCGCCCATCGAAGGGCGCGTCTCCCTCCCCATGCCCCTGCTGCCCCGCCGCTTCGAGCGCCTCAAGGCCGTGCTCAACCGCCGCATGGGGGATCTCAGCGTGCTCCTGGAGCAAGTCGACAAACCCCACAACCTCTCGGCCATCCTGCGCAGCTGCGATGCGGTGGGAGTGCTGGAAGCCCATGTGGTGAGCCTGCCAGGACGGCTCCCCACCCTCAACAGCACAGCTAAGGGCAGTGAAAAGTGGGTGCCCCTGCACCGCCACAGCAGCACCCCGGCGGTGATGCGGCAGCTCAAGGACAAGGGCTTTCGCCTGTTTGGCACCCACCTCTCGGTGGATGCCGTCGCTTACCGCCACTGCGACTACACCGGCCCCAGTGTCTTTCTGCTGGGAGCCGAGAAATGGGGCCTGAGCGATGAGGCCATTGGCCTGGTGGATCAGGCCATCGTGATCCCGATGGTCGGCATGGTGCAGTCGCTCAATGTGAGCGTGGCCACCGCGGCATTGCTGTTTGAAGCCCTACGCCAACGCGAAGCCGCAGGCCTGGTACCCACCCACGGGGAGGGGATCCCGGAGGGGCGCTACGACAATCTGTTGTTTGAGTGGGCCTATCCCCAGGTGGCGGCCTGGTGCCAGCGGGAAGGGCGGCCCTACCCCCCCCTGGATGGGGAGGGAGCCATCAACGAGGTCCTACCCCGGACCGTAAAGCTGCGTTACTGAGCAGGCGGCGGCTGTCTGCGCTCGGGAGCCACAGGGCCAGGGCAAGGGCTAGCCCTTCCAGCAGGATCTGGCGGCCACCCAACAGCACCACGAGCAGGGCGATCCCCGCCAGCATTTTGAGCAACAAGCCCCAGACGTCATCCCGATCGGCGCTGCCGGAGAACCACAGCAGCGCTGCGGATACCAGCAAAACGGCGTCTAACCACCAGGGCATGGCCACCAAAGCATCTCACCGATTCTGGCGCACCCCTAGGCCCCTGAGCGACCACCACTGCCACCACTCAACCAACGCTCCAGCCCCTCTCCCAAAAACGAGAGCCCCAAAACCAGAACAAACATCGCCAGGCCTGGATAGAGAGCTGTCCACCAGATGCCGGTGGGCAAGGCCGTCAGGGCCTGTTGCAGATCACCGCCCCATTCCGGGATGGTTTCCGGCAGCCCCAGGCCCAAAAAGCCCAAGCCCCCTAGCACCAGCACCGCATCGGCGGCGTTGAGGGTGAGCAGCACGGGCACCGAGGTGATCACATTGCGGAGCAAGTAGCGGCGCAGGATCCAAATGGGACCAGCGCCCAAGGATTGGGCGGCCTCAATGAAGAGTTCGGCCTTCACCTGGGCCGACTGGTTGCGCACCACCCGGAAGTATTGGGGGATGTACACAACGCAAAGGGCCGCTGCGGCGTTGGGCAAGCCCCGCCCCAGCAGAAAGGCCAACACCACCGACAGCAAAAGCACCGGCAAGGTGTAGAGGGTGTCCATCAGCAAAACGAGCAGCCGATCGGCCCAGCCGCCCAGGTAGCCACTCAGCATTCCCAGGGGGACGCCAATCAACAGGGCAATGCCGAGGGCAAGAAGTACCACCTGCAGGGCCACCCCACTGCCCGACAAGGTGCGCACACACACATCCCGTCCCAGGCGATCGGTGCCACACCAGTGGGCCAAAGACGGCGGTGCGTAGATGGGATTTTGAAGGCCTGCATTGGGATCGCTCAGCACCCCAAGGTGCACCAGCACGGGGGTCAGGACGGCCACCAGGGCGTAGGCCACCACGATCACCACCCCCCAGCGGGCCATCCGCTCCGAAAGCGAACGGGCCGCCTGGGCTAGAGCCGTGCGGCCCGCCTGGGCAGAAGGCGAGCTGGCCTGGGGAACCGGAGGGGAGCTGAAGGGAAAACGCATCCAATCGAGTGGGCTTGGCCCCACGGTATGGGGTTAGCCCACCAGGGCCAGAAAAGTGCGTCAACGGCCCAACCAACGGCACAGCGCAAGGCTCTCAGCCTTTGCTCATAAAAGCTTCATCGGCAACTGGGCAAAAATTCCCCCAATTAGGTGATGACTGCAGCAAAAGTGCAGCAATATTGTTCACAGAGACACATCAGAAGGCCTAAGGCTCCCCGTTGAACATTCACTGCACTTCACCATGAACCTCCAGACCATGACCAACCAAACCAAAAACAAGCTCAACACCCAGCTAGGTGAAGCTGCCGGCCTGGCCAAAGAATGCTCGGCAGCGATCATCGCCGAAGGCACCTATCCCGCTGATTACCCCTCTGCCAAAACCAACACCAATCTGACCATCGGCGGCAACTGCAATGGCGGCACTACTGCCCCAGCACCCGCAACATCAGTGACCTACACCACAATCGCCGCCACAGCCAATCCGGGGCGCAGTGCAGATCAAGCACGTTGGCAAGCGGCAGACAGTGCCAGGTGACAGTTGCATCAGCCAGCGGTGACATCGCCTACTCCCAGACTTAAGAGAGATCCAAACTCCACAAACGAGCAAAATCCATGGCCAGATTTTTACCAGATCTGGCTATGAACCACCGGAAAGTCATTAAAGAAGCAGGCAGATAGTCATCAAATTTTTAAAGACAATGCGGAACCAAATCCATCACAATGGAGCTGTTTGAACCAGCCCAAAAAGCCGTTCATCAGCCTTCCAGGTGTGAGTGAAGGTCGCCAAACCTCGGACAGCTCTGCCTCAAAAGCCAGTTATAGCAGGGAAATCATGGCCCATCGTCGAACCCAAACTACCCAACCCTGGCCCTCCCAGCCAACGGCTGACAAGCATGCTGATAGCAAGGGTCTCACCCTCACTGAACTGCTAATCAGTGTGGCGAT
>CAIYSK010000349.1 GCA_903928835.1 uncultured cyanobacterium | reverse complement strand
GGGGCTGGCTCCAAATTGGCGGGATTAAAGCGCTTGGGGTTCATGATCGTGCCCGGCACGTGCCGAAAAATCAGAAACTCCTTGGCAGAAAGGCGCAGGTCGTAGCCGTAGGAAGAACAACCGAAGCTGAGCACCGGTGAAGCCCGGTTCTCAGGATCCAGATGGCGCACCAAGGTCGCTTGAAACGGTTCGAGCATGCCTTCTGCGGCTTGCTCGTTGATCCAGCGGTCGTTTTTCAACATGGCGGGAAAGGAACCTAGGGAGACACTGGAAAACCAAGTCCATCTAAGCGAGAATAGGGGCATAAACAAAGGCCAGTACTGAGGTGATGGGCGGCAAGCAGCTTGGCTTCTCCGATTACGAGCAGGCCACCGCAAAAAAGCGCACCAAGAAGGAGAAGTTCCTGGCCGAGATGGATCAAGTCGTGCCCTGGCAACCCTTGCTTGATCTGATCGAGCCTCACTACCCAAAGACCAGTAGCAAAGGTGGCCGTCCGCCCTATCCATTGGCAACCATGCTGAGGATTCACCTGATGCAGCAGTGGTACAGCCTCAGTGATCCAGCCATGGAAGATGCGTTGATCGAGGTTGCGACCATACGCCGCTTTGCAGGAATCGATCTGATCAGCGATCGGATCCCTGATGAGACAACGATCCTGGCCTTCCGGCACCTGCTTGAGAAGCAGGACCTCGGCCAGAAGGTTTTTGAAACGGTCAAGGCCCACCTCAAGCAGAGGGGAATGGCCATGAAGCAAGGCACGATCATTGATGCCACGTTGATCTCCGCTCCGAGTTCCACCAAAAACAAAACCGGTGAACGAGATCCAGAGATGCACCAGACCAAGAAGGGCAACCAGTGGTATTTCGGCATGAAAGTCCATATCGGAGTAGACAAGGACTCCGGTCTGATCCACTCAGTAGAAACCACCTCGGCCAATGTGCATGACATCACCCGAGCAGCCCAGCTACTCCATGGTAAGGAAGAAGTGGTCTACGGCGATGCTGGCTATCAAGGAATTGAGAAGCGAGCGGAAATGGCGGGCAAAAGCACAACATTCCGGGTTGCTATGAGGCCCGGGAAGCGGCGGGTCTTGCCAGCTACGCCTGATGGCAGGTTGCTTGATTTAGTAGAGACGGCCAAGGCGCACATCAGGGCCAAAGTTGAGCACCCATTTCGTGTCATCAAACAACAGTTTGGTTTCCAGAAGACCAGACTGCGCGGAATGGCCAAGAACCACTGCAAAGTCAATGTTCTGGCAGCGCTCACGAATCTGTACCTCGCTCGCGGGTACCTGCTGGCCACGGGATAGGCGCAGTATTGGTGTGTCTAATGGGCTCGACTTGGGCCCAAAACAGGCACAAAGTTGCACTCAAAGAGTAAGAAGAAGGTGAATTGGAGCTGGATCACCCCGAAATCCACTCATCCCGAAAAATGTTCTGTGCTGCCAGCGTCAAACCCTCGTTGACCAGAGGTTCCCTAGCTTCTGCCTCCCTTGACCAATTCTCTTGTTTCACGAAAACAAGCAGTTCCTTTCGATCTTGGTTGGTCAGCCGTCGCTCAATCTCATCGGCCATGAGCCATGGTTTGTTAGCTAAGCACAGAGTTTGGACCAGGTGCCAGCCCTCATGCCGCAAGGTGATGCTTTGATCACCCCTTTGGCATACCACCACTTCGCGGCTCCCCCGCACATAGAGCCCATCAAGGGTTGCTTCACTGCAGCGTGGGTGCTCACTGACAACTTTGACTCCACGGGCCTCAAATCCAGCGACCAGCTCTCGCAAGGTGCCCATATCAGTTCGTGGTTGGCTGCGATGAAATGGCAGCATGATGACAAAAGCCAAGAGATGCAGGATCGGCACAACTAAATCAACACAACTTAATCAACACAGCTAAATCACGACAGAGAGATGAGCACAGCTAGATCACCATTGCTGAGGTAATG
>CAIYSK010000348.1 GCA_903928835.1 uncultured cyanobacterium | reverse complement strand
CGGGTCCCATCAGCCTCTGCTGATGCCTGGGGCCCTTCCACCCCCCTGACCTGGGGGGTGGACAAAAGCGCCCAAAGATGCTCAGAAGGACGACCCAGTCCTGGTCTCAGTTGAGAGCTTTGCGATGCGCCGGTGCGGCGCTTTGATGCATCAGTGCGGCTGATCAAAGCCGCAGGCACTGTTCAGTCAAGTCTGGGATTGCTGGGACGCATCCGGAGACCGACCTAGGAGGCCTCGAGGAACCCCAGGGAGGAGCGAACGTTGTGAAGGGTTGCCTGGGCAACCTCTGAGGCCTTGAGCTGGCCAGCTTTCAAGACCGATTCCAGGTAGCCAGGTTCCGCCCGCAGGTCCCGATAGCACCCTTGGATGGGGCTGAGGGCTGCCACGGCCGCCTCGGCCAGCAGGGGCTTGAAGGTGCCCCAGCCCATGGCGGCGCATTCGGCTAGGGCTGCAGCACGGCCCTTGCCGCTAAGCAGCGCATAGAGGCCTAGCAAGTTGTCGGCTTCTGGCCGGTCTGGATTGCCAAATTCCAGGCCCATGGTGGGATCGGTTTTGGCCCGCTTGATCTTTTTGGTGATCAATTCAGGGGGGTCTAGCAAGTTGATCCGCGATCCCTCGTTGGGATCGCTTTTGCTCATTTTGTTGGCGCCATCGGTGAGGCTCATCACCCGGGCGCCCTCTTTAAGGATCAGGGGAGCGGGCACTTTCAGAACGGCGATCTCTTCCCCGGCTTCGTCTTTGCCGCCAAAACGGCTATTGATCCGCTGTTGGGCAATGTCTCGGGCCAGTTCCAGGTGCTGTTTTTGGTCTTCGCCTACGGGTACCAAATCGGCGCCGTAGAGAAGGATGTCGGCCGCCATCAAGATCGGGTAGTCCAGCAGGCCCACCGACACCTGGTCGCCCTGCTTGATGGCCTTCTCCTTGAACTGAATCATGCGCTCAAGCCAGTTGAGCGGCGTGACGCAATTCAGGAGCCAGCACAGTTCGCTGTGGGCAGCCACATGACTTTGCACAAAAACCGTGGATTGTTCAGGATCAATCCCGCAGGCGAGATAGAGGGCCGCCGTTGTCAGCGTGTCGTCGGCCAGTTGGCTGGGGTTGTGGGGAACGGTGATGGCATGCAGGTCCACGACACAGAAAAAGGTGTCGTGGGTTGCTTGCAAGTCGACCCAATTGCGGATGGCCCCAAGCCAATTGCCCAGGTGCAACGAGCCGGTGGGCTGAACACCGGAAAGGACCCTGGGCCGTGGCATCGAGATCAGGCCTCGCTGGTCAGATCGCTGGCTCCCTCATGGGATTGGGCGCCTGCCAGTTCTTCGACCACCGCAGGTTCGGCATTGGAGGTTTCAGCTTCGGAAGCACCATCCTCGGAGGGCTCTGCTTGGGAAGGTTCTGATTCGTCGGTCGCCGGGGCGGGGACGGCAGCTGGGGGCTTGCTGGGGCGCGCGAAGGGGTTGGCCCTGGCAGCGCGGTCCTGGCCGCCATCACGACCGCGAACCTCGGGTCGTCCACCATCGCCTTTGCGCTGGGGCGTTGCTTGGGAGCGTTGTTGGGCGACCAGCTCATCGAGTTGGCCGTCTTCCAACATCTGGGCCACGGTGCGGATTGAGAAGCCCAGGGCGGCCACGGTGGAGCGCAGCTGGAAGGCCTCTTGCACGGTTCTGGCCGCGCGCATTTCGTTGTCGCTTAGGCGGATGCGAAATCCGCCCGGCTCCCGGTTACCGCCTTGACGGTTGCCCCCTTGGCGGCCTTCTTGTCCCCGGGAATCCTGGTCCCGGCCACCTTGGGAGGGGAAGTCCTGCCGAGAGGAAGTTGTGTCGTCGGCCATCGCCGCAGCCCTGCAATCAAAGGCAAGTGTGCCGCACCGGCTGGCCCTATGGGTCGAGCCAGTGGAGGCGGTGGGATTCCGCCTGGTTTGCCCGGGCCAGTACCAATAAAGGCAGACGGCGCGTTTTGCCGTTGGTCCAGGGTTCTCGATAGGACTCCACCAACTGGAGATAGGTGGTCAGGGTCCAGTCGTGGTTGCCCCGCTCCTGCTGATCCCAAAAGCGTTGCAGGGCCTGTTGACAGGCCGCCGCTCCAAAGTCTTGCCAGCACTGAATCTGGGCCGCCCAGCTGGGTTCCCCGGCTTCGATTAAGTCGCGATAGCGCACCAGTTCGGGGGCGTCGGCGCTGCTGTCCGGCGGGAGCACCCGGGCCAGGTCTTCCACCGCGACGGCCCTGAGTTGGAGCCAGCAGCGATCCAGGAGCACCACGGGAAGCTGGCCGTGCCACTGGCGGGCCGCCCCAAGCAGCTGGTGCCACTGGCGAAGTTGGTCCGTTTGGCGGCCGGTGAATTGCGGTTGGCCTGGGGGCCGGGTGGGGCGGAGGCGCTGGGGCATCGGGCGAGGCTATGGCCAATCCGGGGTCGTTCGCATCACCAGATGGCCATCACCAGATGCTGGCCCCGGTTGAAATCAACAGGGCTCCATTGATCAGCACGATCACGCCAGCTGAACTCCAGCCCACCAGCTGCAGCCAGCGGGGGGCCACCAGCTCGCCCATGAGGTCGGGTTGGCTGCAAAGCCACACCAAGGGAATGGCCGCAAACGGGAGTTGCAAGCTCAACAACACCTGGCTGAACACCAGCAACTTGTTGATGCCCAAATCCCCCAGCACGATCACCGTCACCATCGCGGGGATCAGGGCCAGGCAGCGGGTCAGCAGGCGCCTCTGCCAGTCGGGCAGACGGATCTTGAGAAATCCCTCCATCACCACCTGGCCCGCCATCGTGGCGGTCAGCGTCGAACTTTGGCCCGAGGTGAGCAGGGCAATTCCAAACAGCACACTGGCGATCGATGTACCCAAGATTGGCGTCAGCAGGTGATAGGCCTGGCTGAGATCGGTAACCGGCGGACCGGGCCGTCCATAGAAGCTGCCCCCGGCTAAAACCAAAATGGCGGCGTTCACAAAAAACGCCAGGCTGAGGGCGAGAAGGGCATCCAGGGTGCTGAAGCTGAGGGCTTTCTTGCGGCCTTCACCTTCGCCTTGCTTCCTACCGTCCTGGCGCGATTCCCACTGGCGGGATTTCACCAGCGATGAATGCAAATAAAGGTTGTGGGGCATCACCGTGGCCCCCAGGATCCCGGCCGCGAGAAACAGTTCACCCCCATTGATCAGGGTGCTGGCCTGGGGGATGAATCCCTGGCCAATGGCCGGCCAAGAAGGCTGCAGCAACAGGAGCTCCACGGCAAAGCAACCGCCAATGAGGGCCACCATGGCGATCACCACTGCTTCCAGGCGGCGGATGCCCCACCGCTGCAGCAACAGCAACAGCAGGGTGTCGAGGGCCGTTAGGGCCACTCCCCAGGG
>CAIYSK010000347.1 GCA_903928835.1 uncultured cyanobacterium | reverse complement strand
GCTCCTGCCTGCATCACCACATCGTTGAAGCAAACGCTGCCTGAGCTTGTGGTTTGGAGGGTGCGCCGCTGGGCGGTTTTGTCGTTGCTGAAGAGGTAAAGGGCGAGGGGCTTGGGCCGGCTTCGCACCTGCTGGAGGCCCGCTTCAAGTCCGGCGATGCTGATCACGGGCAGAATCGGCCCAAAGATCTCCTCTTGCATCAGGGGATCGTCGACTCCATCCACCTCTACCCCGTCCACGGCTACGAGGGTGGGTTCGATGCGGAGCGTGGCCCGATCGCTGCGACCTCCCGCCAGCACTTGCCCCCTGGCTTTGGCCCCGGCCAGGAGCCCCTCGAGACGATCGAATTGGGCCTGGTTCACGATCGCTCCCAAATCGGGGCTGGTGAGCGGATCGTCGCCGTAAAAGCTGGTGATTTCAGCGGCCATGGCCTGGATCAAGGGGGCCCGCAGCTCGGGCACCACCAAGACGTGATCCGGGGCTACGCAGGTTTGGCCCGCATTGAGGCCCTTGCCCCACACCAGCCGCCTGGCGGTAACGGCGAGATTGGCGTCGCCCAGCACGATCGCCGGGCTTTTGCCTCCCAGTTCCAGGGTGACGGGGGTGAGGTGCTTGGCAGCAGCGGCCATCACCAGCCGCCCCACCCGGCTGCCGCCGGTAAAAAAGATGTGATCAAAGCGCTGCTCGAGCAGCTGGGCTGCCACCGCCCCATCGCCGACCACCACTTGCACCACCTCCGGGGGGAAGGCCAAGGGCAGCAGGCGCGCCAGGAGAGCTGCCGTCTGGGGAGCGTGCTCCGAGGGTTTTACCACGGCCGCGTTGCCGGCGGCCAAGGCGCTCACCAGGGGCAGGAGCGCCAACTGGAAGGGGTAGTTCCAGGGGCCAATGATCAGAACGCAGCCCAAGGGTTCGGCCTGCAGGAAGGCCCGGGCCGGTTTGAGGGCTAGTTCGATCGCCACCGCTTGGGGGGCCATCCAGCGGCGCAGCTTGCGGCGGGTGTGGGCGATTTCCTGGCGGATGGCCACCAACTCAAAGGTGGCTTCCAGGGGCGCTTTGCCGAGGTCGGTGGCGAGGGCTTCGAGCACCTCGGCTTCGTGGTTGCTGAGTAGGCCGGTGAGCCGATCGAGTTGGTCGAGGCGCCAGGCCAGCGGCCGGCTCATGCCGCGGTCGATCGGCTCGCGCATCGCTTCGATCGAAACCGCTAGAGCCATGCAGCCGAAAGGTCGTTGATGGAAGGATCCCGCCCCCCAGGGCTTGACGGTGGGGGGTGCCAACCCCACCGTGGATAAAGCCCTTGACGAGATTTGAACTCGTGACCTCTCCCTTACCAAGGGAGTGCTCTACCACTGAGCTACAAGGGCATGTGGAAGGTGGGCCGGGTTGGATTTGAACCAACGTAGGCAGAGCCAGCGGATTTACAGTCCGCCCCCATTAACCACTCGGGCACCGACCCGAACCACACCGAAAGAACTTACCAGCCGGCCCCACCCAGAATTCCATGCTGTTGCTCGCCCTCCACGGTCCAAACCTCAACCTGTTGGGCACCCGCGAACCCGGGCTCTACGGCAGGGCCACCCTCGACCAGATCAACGCTGATCTGACCCAGCAGGCCGCGGCCCTGGGGGCCTCGATCAGTTGCTATCAGAGCAACCATGAGGGGGCCCTGGTGGACCGGATCCACCAGGCCAAGGACCAGGTGGCGGGCATCCTGATCAATGCTGGGGCCTTCACCCACACCTCGGTGGCCCTGCGCGATGCCCTGCTGGCGGTGGCTATTCCCTTTGTAGAGGTGCATCTCAGCAACACCCATGCCCGCGAGCCGTTCCGCCACCACTCCTACCTGGCCGATCGGGCCGTGGGTGTGATCTGTGGATTTGGCCCCACCAGCTACCGCCTAGCCCTAGAAGGCCTGGTGAGCCACCTGCGCAGGGTTTGAGCATGGCTGGTGCAAGTACCGCCCGGGTGAAGTGGCTGGCCGCCCCCAGCAGCGCTGCTTGGCTGGAGCAGGCCATTGCCCAGCCAGAGCTGGTGTTGATCGACCATGCCCATTGCGAGCGCAAGGCCGCAGGGGTG
>CAIYSK010000346.1 GCA_903928835.1 uncultured cyanobacterium | reverse complement strand
TGACTTCAAAGTGCTCGACGAGGGTGAAATAACCCTTCCGATGTTCATCGAAGCCCTGGAAAGGGGAGAGAACGCCGGCCGCTTCAGCTCCGACGGCGTGAAGCCTGACGTAACCGGCACACCGATTCCGCGCTTTGACCTGCTAGAGCTTTCGGCCTATTCGGAAATGTCTGTTCAGTTCTCCCGGGGATGCCCCTTTCAATGTGAGTTCTGCGACATCATCGTGCTTTATGGGCGTAAGCCCCGCACCAAAAATCCCGAGCAATTAATCGCAGAACTTCAATATCTCTACGACCTAGGGTGGCGCCGTTCAGTCTTTTTGGTTGATGACAACTTCATTGGCAATAAGCGCAACGTGAAGTTGCTTCTGCCTCTCCTGAAACAGTGGCAGATCGACAACGGCTATCCCTTCAGCTTTGCCACGGAAGCCTCCGTCGACCTCGCCGCCGACGACGAACTGATGGCCATGATGGTGGAAGCACGCTTTGAAAGCGTATTCCTCGGTATTGAAACCCCCGATGAAGCCAGCCTGGCCACGGCAGGAAAACTGCAAAACACGCGCAGCTCCCTCGAAGATTCGGTCAACAAAATCACGTCCTATGGCCTTCGGGTGATGGCCGGATTCATCATCGGTTTCGACGGAGAGAAGCAAGGAGCTGGCAGCCGGATCGTGGAATTCGTCAGCCGCACGGGCATTCCCCACGCGATGATGGGCATGCTTCAAGCCCTGCCAAACACGGCCCTCTGGCACCGACTGGAGCGGGAAGAGCGGCTGATCCAGGCCACAGCTGCAGCCAAAGGGGTCAACCAAACAAACCTGCTCAACTTTGTGCCGACTCGGCCCATTCGCGACATTGCCAACGAATACGTAGATGCCTTCGCGGCGCTCTACGAACCCAATGCCTACATCGATCGGGTGTACAGCTATTTCCTCAAGCTTCCCCCCCAGAAATACAAGCAATTCGTCATTCCCGAAAACCGCAAAGAAGCCCGCGGCACGGATTGGAGCGATCTCAGGGCCCTTGCCACGGTGGTGTGGCGCCAAGGCTTCAAACGGGATACCCGTTTCCGCTTCTGGAAGGCCCTAGCCGGCATGGCTCGCCACAATCCCAAGCGCTTTAAGGGCTTTGTTTCGATCCTTGCCCACAACGAGCACTTCCTCGAGTACAGGTCAATCGTGCGCGATGAAATTCAGGCGCAACTCGCCAATCTGCCGCCCGAACCACCCAAGGCACCAGTCGCCCCGACCCGCGAATTGCAACCGGCGTAAATCTCAATCCTGCACATACTCCAGGCCCTGCTCCAGGCACCATTGCGCCTTCTGCAGTTCCCGCCCTAAGTAAAGGGCGTGATCCAGCCGGGTCACAGGATGGGGGCCTTCCCCTTCGGTGAGGGCGATGCCGAGCTCCTTGGCACTGCGGCCGCGAAAAACGGCCAACGGCTGCCTGGGGCCGGCTCCTTTGCAGCGCAAGACCTCACCAGTTTCGGGATCGGTGGCCAGCCCCTGCTCATCAATGCCGTTGCCGTAGTGCTCCACCACAAGCTGGGCAGCCGCCACGTCCAGCTTGATCAGCACATAGCCCCCAGGGTCGAGGGCAATGAAGCGCTGGGAGAGGCGGTCATCCAGCTGCTGGCGGACGCTGGACTTCAGGGAGGGTTGAACCTGGGACATGGGGTGGATCGTAGGAAGCCGTGAAGGGCAGTTCCGCATTCACCGCCTCAATCTCCAGGCCCATTTGGACATTGGCCTCCGGTAACCAGCGCCGCAGGATGGCGTCGAACTGGGGCTCAAACCAGCAATGGAGGCTGATGCGTGCCTCAGCGACGAAACCCCGCCGCCGCTTGTGGGCACCGCCAGCCCCTGGGTCAAAGCTGGTGATCCCCCGCCCTATGGCCCAGGCAATGGGGGCGTAATAGCAAACCTCGAAATGGAGACAATCAATCTCCTCATCGCTTCCCCAATAACGGCCCCAGAGCTGGTTGGCGTTGTGCACACAGAGCGACATCGCCACCGGCTCGTTTGGATCACCCCGGTGGGCGCTGAACAGCACCAGGCTGGAGCGCAGCTCTTGGGATGCCGCACGGAAAAAATCGTGGGTGAGATATTTGCTCCCCCATTGGCCCCAGCGGCTGCAGTGCTGGGCATAAAAGTCGTGCATGCGGTCGACCATGGCCCCAGGGATGGCCTCCCCAACCAGGGGCGTCACCTCCAGGCCCGCCGCGGCCACCGCCTTGCGTTCCCGCTTGATGTTGCGCCGCTGGTTGGCGTTAAAGCTGGCCAGATAGCCCTCGAACGTGCTGAGCCCTGGATTGGTCCAGAGCCCCTGTTGGTTGATCCAGGGCGCCCAGCCTGCCGCTTGGGCGCGGGCACCCCAGACCGGATCCACATACAAGAAATTGCAGCTCAGAATCTGGTTCTGGCGGCAAAACGCCCCCACATGCTCAAGCATCAACACCGTGAGGGCCGCGGGATCTTCCCCGGGCGCAAACAAAAAGCGATAGCCCTGCACCGGGCTCAGGGGGCTCATCCCCACAAGCTTCGGGTAATAACGCAGCCCTAATTGGCCAGCGAGCTGGGCAAAACTCTGGTCAAAAACAAACTCCCCATAGCTATGCCCCTTGAGATAAAGGGGGGCCGCCGCCACCAACGTGGCTCCCCGCCACAGGCCCAGGTGACAGCTCTGCCAACCCTGCCTGGGCACGATGCTGCCACTGGTCTCAAGGCGGTGCAGCCAGCGCCACCGGAAGAAAGGCAGGGCATGGCTGCTGGGCGCAGCATCCTCCCCATCGCCCAGCAAGCGATCCCATTCGGCCTCCGAAAAGTCGGCCATCGACTGGTGCCAGCGGACCTGCAACTCAGCCATGGCCCGCACGATCCAGCAAGAGGGTGACGCGGCAGCGTGACGCAAAACTAACCAGAGTGTTGGGGCCTCGGTGCACCGCTTCCCATGCCCCTCTCCAGCCGTTGGCTGCTTGGTGTCCTGGCCTGGGCAAGCCTGCAGGGCCCTGCCCAAGCTGGCCTACTCCTGCCCGTGCTGCAGCTCATGCGGCCCCAGCTGGAGAGTCGCCTCACCCGGGTGTGTGTCGAAACAGCCTCGGGGGGCAAGCCAGAACTGGAAGCCAAGCTGCAAAGCCCCTGCCAGCAGCTCGCCAAACCCACCAGCCAATGCCTGGTGGAGGAAACCGATGCCACGGGCCAAAGCCTGGCGGTGGTGATGGAGGTGATCCAAGGCAACTTCGGCACCGTGAGTGAAACGGTGGTGAAGCGCTGTTTGGCAAAAATGCTGGGCCTACCGGCCGAAACCCTGAAGGACGTGCCCTTACGGGATCTGGCCCAAAGCTTCAAGAAAGCCCGCAGCTAGGGAGGGAGGCGTTCGTAACGCAGCATCAGCTCATCACCGCCTAATTGGCGCGTCTCCTGGAGCCGCCAATGGGAGCCCGGGCAGGCCTCCTGCAGGGGCACCCAGCTGTGGGGCCCACCCAACACCTGGGGGCACAGGGTGAGCTGCAGCTCATCGATCAGGGCTTCACGCAGCAAGCTGGCCGCCAAGCGGGCTCCGCCCAGCACGAGCAGTCGCTCCAGGCCCTCGGCGGCGAGGCCGGAAAGCAGGCGGGGCCAAGGCTCCAGA
>CAIYSK010000345.1 GCA_903928835.1 uncultured cyanobacterium | reverse complement strand
TGATGTGAATCCCGGCGCCCGGATCAGCGCCGGCGCCCACGTGCTGGTGTGGGGGAAATTGCGCGGCGTTGCCCATGCCGGCCATCAAGGCGACCCAACCGCCCGAATCGTGGCCCTGCAACTCAGACCGCTTCAATTGCGCATCGCCAATGCGGTGGCCCGGGGCCCGGAGGGCCTTCCCCCCGATGGCTTTGCCGAGGAAGCGAGGCTGGTGGATGGCGTGATTCAGATCGATCCAGCCCCACCAAGCTGGCCTAGTAGCGGCTGATCCAGCCCAGCCCGCCCAGCACCCCAGCCACACCCATAAACCACAGCGGCGAGATCTTGGTGCGCAGCATCAAAAAGCACACCAAAACCGACACCCCGTAGGCCAAGGGGGTGTGGTCTGCGGTTTGGAGGATTTTCAAACCCACCGCAAACAAAATCCCCAGGGTGATGGGCCCCATGCCCCGCTCAAAGGCCATCCGCCAAGGCGAATCCTTAAACCGACTCCAACTCAAGGACGCCACCACCATCACCAAGGTGGAGGGCAACAGGATCGCCGTTTCTGCCGCGATGCCACTGAGCAAAGCCCAAAGGGGCCCCTCGCGCCACGCAGCTCCCATGCCGAGCAGCCCCACGATCATGGAGCTCGGTCCTGGCGCCGCCTCCGCGAATGCATAGATATCGGCAAATTGATCCGAAGTGATCCAGCAGTATTTGTGAACGGCAATGCTGTGGTATTCCGCGAGCAGGGTGTTTCCGCCGCCAAGGGAAAACAGCGAGAGGCTGAGGAAATCCCAGATCACCCCCAACAAATTGTGCCAATCGGTCATTCGCACCGGCTCGCAGGCCGCTTTGGCCGCAAGTAGCACAGGGATCGCCAAGCTCATGGCTGGAGCTCGCGCTTGCCCCTACGGGGCCAGTACCAGGCCATCGCCAAAGGTCCGCTCACCAAGATCACGGGGATCAGGCGTTGGTGAAAGTTGTTGAGCGCCAGAAACACAGCGGCAGCAAACACCACGGCCACCGGATCGCGCACGTATTGGCCGGCGATCTTGAACCCCATCGAGAGGGCCATGCCCGCTGCGGCGGCAACCACCCCGCTCAGCACTGCCCCAACCGACTCCACCTCATGGAGATAGAAATAGGCCAGGCCTAACAGCATCAAAAAACTAAACGGCACCAACAGGATTCCGGCCAGGGCCACCAGGGCGCCGGCAAGCCCCCGGAAGCTGGCACCGATATAAACGGCCATGTTGATCTGGTTGGGGCCAGGGAAGAGCCGCGCCACCGTGAGGCCCGTGAGAAATTCCTCATCGCTCATCCAACGGCGCTGCTCCACCACGATGCGCTCACTCCAGGCGGACAGGCCACCGCCAAACGAGGAAATGGCCACCTGGAGCATGCCGAAAAACAACTCCCGCAGGCTGGGCGCCGGGGCAAGGGGCTGCTCAGACGTGTTCTGCCCACTCATGAGCTCAGCTCACTCATGGACAAAGTGGGGATCGGGGGGCATTTCGCCTTGGTCATGCAAGGAGGGATCCAACGGATCGGGGGCGTGGTACTTCTTGGCCAAATCCCAATCGGCCTGGAAGGTGGCCTTGAGGCGCTCCACCACGGCGGGAGCATCGGATTCGATGCCGAGCTCGCGGCGCACATCAAAGGCGCTGCGATCGATGTTCATCGAGCCGGTTTGGGCGAAGACCCCATCGACCAGCATGAGTTTGGCGTGCAGCTTGAGATTTTTCTGGCGGCGAATTTTGACGCCAAAGCGCTCCATCACGCGGAACGAAGAGAAGGTGTCGTAGATGTCCCAATCGGAGATGCCCCGTTTGCCGCCGCAGAGCAGGCGCACCTTCACGCCGCGCTCCCGGGCGGTAATGATCCTCTCCAGAATTACCGCATCCACAAATTTGGGGTGCTGAATCCAGAGGGTTTTGTTGGCTAGATCGATGATGCGGGCCATCTGGCCCCGGCTGTGCACGCTGCTCCACACCAGCCCCACGGCGAGGTCTGGATGGAAAAACTCCCGGTTCCAATCGGCTTCAAATCCGGCAATCACCTGCTCCACCAACGGCGGGGAGTAGCTGACAACGCCGTAATCGCGGGTTTCGGTGAAGTACTTATCCGAGAGGTTGAAGGTGGCCACCAGGGCGCAGCTGCGATCCACCACCAGGGATTTCTCGTGGGTCACCGGGAAGGCCTCGCTGGTCCAGGCCACATCGATGCCCCAACCTTGCAGTAAGGCGAAGGCCTCATCGTTCCAACGATCGCCACCGGAGGTATGGGGATTGAGCATCACTCGCACCTTCACCCCCCGCTGATGGGCCCGAAGTAGGGCCTGCTCAATGGCCTCGGATTGGAGCTTGAACTGCTTAATTCTGAGGTGCTCTTGGGCCTGATCAATCAAGGCCACCACCGCCTGGGCGCCATCTTCCGGCATGACCAACAGCTGCTGGTGATCGTTCAAGACCAAATCAGTCATCCAAAAGGGGAGGGGTTGGCCCGCGCTAGTCGTTCTATTTAAGGATTGGAAGGGATTCGGCAAGGCCTCCACCGATACCAGGGATTCGGCGACGGGGCCTTAACCTTGTTCGACTACGACCTGAGCCGTGGCAGCCGCGTCGACCCGCTACATCCTGATCTGCTCTGGAAAGGGTGGTGTGGGCAAAACCACCCTCACCGCCAACCTGGGCATTGCCCTGGCCAAGCAAGGCGCCAAGACCGCGGTGCTCGATGCCGACTTCGGCCTCCGCAACCTGGATTTGCTGCTCGGGCTTGAGAACCGGATCGTCTACACCGCCCAGGAGGTGCTTGCTGGAAGCTGTCGGCTAGAGCAGGCCCTGGTGAAACACAAGCAGGAGCCCAATCTGGCCCTGCTGCCGGCGGGCAACCCCCGCATGCTCGAGTGGCTCACGCCTGAGGACATGGGCAAGATCGCCACGATGCTTGGCGAGTCGTTTGATTACGTGCTGATTGATGCCCCTGCGGGCATTGAGGGCGGTTTCAAAAACGCCATGGCCGCCGCCAAGGAAGCGATTGTGGTGACCACTCCCGAAGTCTCCGCAGTGCGGGATGCCGACCGGGTGATCGGCTTGCTCAACACCGAAGGCGTGAAGCCCATCCAGCTGGTGCTCAACCGGGTACGGCCGAAGATGATGGCCAACCAAGAAATGTTGGCGGTGAGTGATGTCACCGACATCCTGGCCCTGCCCCTTTTAGGCCTGGTCCTCGAAGACGAGCAGGTGATTGTGAGCACCAACCGGGGGGAACCCCTCACCCTCAATGGCACCAAGTCGCCTGCGGCGCTGGCTTACACCAACGTGGCCAAACGGCTGCTCGGCGAAGAGGTGCCCTTGATCGATCCCAGCAAGGAGCGCCAGGGCCTGCGCGCCAAGCTCGGCCGCCTGATGCAAACCAAGATTTTTTGAAGCCGATGACCCTGCGCGACGCCATCAACAAGCTGCTCGGCCGGCAACCAGC
>CAIYSK010000344.1 GCA_903928835.1 uncultured cyanobacterium | reverse complement strand
CCGTGCCGACGGTTTCCTCGTAAAAGCTGCCCGCTTGATCGGGGTCAAAGGCGCCGGGATGGAGGGCGGCCAGGTCCTCGGTGCTTTTGGGAAGCTTCTGCTCCAGCTGTTTAGCTGAGAGGCCTAGGAACTGGGCCAACTGCTGGCGCAGATCAAAGCCGTCGGCAAGGAAGTGCTCCACATCCAAGGCTGGTCCTGCCACGCCAACGGGTACTGCCACGCCAAATCCCAATCAATCAAGGGAAACCTATAGGGCAGCACCTTGAAGGGTGACCATGGGAACACTCCCCCCACGCTCAACCCGCCCCCGGCGGCCAGCAAGCCCCACCCCATGCTCTGCGGCTTTCTTGTGATCGACAAACCAGCTGGCATCACCTCCCACAGCTGCGTGGGGGCCGTGCGGCGGGCCTACGGGCTGAAGCGGGTGGGCCATGGCGGCACCCTCGATCCAGCCGTCACGGGAGTGCTGCCCATGGCCGTGGGCCCCGCCACCCGGCTGCTGCCCTACCTCGAGGGGGATAAGACCTACTGCGGCGTAGTACAGCTGGGCCTACGCACCAGCACCGACGACCTGGAGGGCACCATCCTCAGCCAGGCCCCGGTACCCCAGCTCGAGCGCCAGGCCATCGAGGCAGCCCTAGGGGGGTTCCGCGGCCTGATCCAACAACGGCCCCCCCAGGTGTCCGCCGTGCACGTGGATGGCCAGCGGGCCTATGCCCGGGTGCGCCAGGGTGAACAGCTCGACCTCCCTCCCAGGCCCGTGCGGATCGAAGCACTCCTGCTCGACCATTGGGACCAGGCCACGGGCCAGATCCAGCTCCAAGTGCGCTGCTCAGCCGGCACCTACATCCGATCCCTGGCCAGGGACCTCGGGGAGCTGTTGGGCTGCGGCGGAGCCCTGGCCCAGCTGCGGCGCACGAAGGCCCTGGGCTTTGGTTTGGATCAGGCCGTCAGCCTGGAGCAGCTACAAGAGCAGGGACCAGCCCCCCTGCTGAACCCCCTCGAGGCCCTCGCCCACCTACCCCAGCACCAGCTCTTGGACTGGCAACTGGCCGGCTGGCGCTGTGGCCGGGCCTTCGAGGCGGATGCAGGCCTCAGCGCCCAGCTCCCGGCGGACCAACCGGTGGCGGTGCTGGCACCGGATGGCAGCCTGGCCGGCATGGCCCGCGCCCTGGAGGGCGGCCTGCTGCAGCCCAAGCTGGTGTTTGACGCCGCCGGTTAAGGGCAATGGCAGGCCACAGCAAATGGAGCCAAATCAAGCGCACCAAGGCGGTGGTGGATGGCAAGCGCGGTGCGGTGTTCACCCGCTTGGGCCGCGAAATCATGGTGGCGGCCCGGGCCGGGGGCGATCCGGCCGGCAACTTCCAGCTGCGCACCGCGATCGAGAAGGCCAAGGCTGCTGGTGTGCCGAACGCCAACATCGAGCGGGCCATCCTCAAGGGATCAGGCCAGGGCTCAGGTGAAGGCGAGCAGTTTGAGCAGGTGCGCTACGAGGGCTATGGGCCGGGCGGGGTGGCTGTGCTGGCGGAAGCCTTCACCGACAACCGCCATCGCACCGCCGCCGAAGTGCGCCTGGCCTTCAACAAACAGGGGGGCAACCTGGGGGAAACGGGCTGCGTGGGTTACCTGTTTGAACTCCGGGGCGTGGTGCGGCTCGCCGCCACCGGGCTCGATGAAGAGATCCTGCTCGAGGCCTTGATCAACCTGGAATCCAGCGGTGGTCCCATCGCCTTGGGCTACGACGCCCAGGCCGATGGGGGCTGGGAGGTGAGCTCTAGCTTTGCAGCCCTCGAAGCCCTGCAGGACGGATTGCGGCGCTGCGGGCTAGCGGTGGAGAGCTGGGAGCAGCGCTGGAT
>CAIYSK010000343.1 GCA_903928835.1 uncultured cyanobacterium | reverse complement strand
TGTTCTCGCTTCCCTTCATACCGCCACCCAGGGCTCCTGAAAGGATTCCTCGACCATTCTGAATCAATCCCCCATAGCTCTCCCATCGCCACTCCCATAGCCACTGGGCCCATCCAAGCCCTCCCAGGCCTGCCAAGAACGTTCTTCTGCCGCCCTGCAGAAGAAGTGGCACCTGAGCTGATTGGCTGCCTGCTGGTGAAACGGCAACTAGATGGCGAACTGCTGCGAGCTGTGATTGTGGAAACAGAGGCCTATTGCCAGAGCGAGCCCGCCTGCCACGGGCATCGTCGCCGCACCCCGAGAAACGAAACCCTATTTGGTGAGCCTGGGCGGTTTTATGTCTATGTGAGCTATGGCATCCACCACTGCGTCAACGTGGTGACAGGTCGGTCAGATTGGGCCAATGGAGTGTTGCTGAGGGCCGCTTGGCTGCCTGGTGAGCCAGAGAGGATTGCCGCTGGCCCGGCCCTTTTGGCTAGGCGGTTTGGCTTGAGCAAGCGCCAAGACGCCATGGCGGTGGATCCGGGGGCTGGTGTTTGGTTGGCCCCCCGCCCGCCAGCGGTGTCAGCCGCCTTGGCGAGTTCAGGGACCACCGCCCTGGTCCAAACCACTCGCATAGGCCTGTCCCAGGGCCAAGAGCTGCCTTGGCGCTGGTACTGGCAGGCCAGCCGTAGTGTCAGTCGACGGGTGCGTGGTGATCGCCAGCCGACCAGCTCCCCTTGCCAGCTGCCCCTGGCCCTTTAGGTTGACACTGTTTGTGCAGCCTGCGCTTTGAGCGGTTGGAGTCACCGCCATGTGCTCGATCTGGCGGCCTTCTCGCTAGACGACTACGCCACCGTGCTGGAGTTGGCCCAGCGCTTCCGTGCCATGCCCGTGGCGGGGGCACGCAAGTTGCCGGCCCTCCAGGGGCGGCTGATGACCAGCTTGTTTTTCGAGCCCAGCACCCGCACTCGCAGCAGTTTCGAGCTGGCGGCCAAGCGTTTATCGGCCGATGTGCAGAGTTTTTCGCCGTCGTCCAGTTCCCTCAGTAAGGGCGAAAGCCTGCTCGATACGGCCCGCACCTATGTGGCCATGGGTGCCAATGTGCTTGTGGTGCGCCACCAGTGCGCGGGCGTTCCCCAAGGATTGGCGAGGGATTTGGATCAGGCCGGCGAGGCCGTGGCCGTGCTCAATGCAGGCGATGGCCTGCACAGCCACCCCAGCCAGGGGTTGCTCGATCTGTTCACCCTGGCGCGGCATTTCTCCCCGGAGGCCCCCAGCCCGGAAGCCTTGCGCGGCAAGCGGATTGTGATCGTGGGCGATGTGCTCCATTCGCGGGTGGCCCGCTCCAATCTCTGGGCCCTAACGGCCTGTGGCGCCGATGTGGTGCTGTGCGGTCCGCCCACCTTGCTCCCGGACGCCTTTGCTGAGTTTGTGGTGGCGCCGCCGCCGGGTCAGGCCACCGATCCGGTGGCCCAGCGCGGCACCGTGACGGTGGTTCGCAGCCTGGATCAGGCCCTTGCCGGTGCCGATGCGGTGATGACCCTGCGTCTGCAGAAAGAGCGCATGCGCCAACACCTGCTCACCAGCCTGGATCAGTACCACCGCCAATACGGCCTCACCCACCAGCGCTTGGCGTTATGCAGCCCCGGCGTGCCGGTGCTCCATCCCGGCCCTGTGAATCGGGGGGTGGAGATGGCGGGTGCCCTGCTGGATGATCCCAAGCTCAGCTTGGTGGAAGAGCAGGTGCGCAATGGCATCCCCACCCGCATGGCGCTGCTCTATTTGTTGGCCGCCTAAAGGTTGGCGGGATACAAGTTGGAGACCTAAAGCAGCTTGAAACCGTCCAGCAACACTCCGTAGAGCAGGCCCAGCCGCGCCATGTCCAGCAGTTGCAGGATCAGGCGGTCGCCTTGGCGGCGCAGCAAGGGGCCCCGGGCCCGAATCGCCAATTCAATGGCGCTCACGCAAATCAGCGCGCCAACGGGATCCAGTTCGGAGAACGCGCCACTGATGGTGCCGATGGTTCCACCGATGCTGAAGCTGATCAGCAGCACGATCAACTGCAGGGACAGCCTCCGCCAGGGGTTGGAGGCCCAGCTTTCCAGGGCGGCGATCGCTTGGGCGACCCGTTGCTGAAAGCGGGTCTGCTGGTAGCGGGGTTTTGACAATCCCGTTGTCACAGCGCCGCTTTAGCGTTGGGATTGGTTTCAGAATAGGGGGGCAGGGAGGTTGGCGTTCGGTGATCCCCATCACCCGGCCCAAGCCCTGCCAGACCCTGTCTACACCATCACTGGTGTCTTGGCAGGTTTTAACCGCTACAGATAGGGAATTCCAATAAAAAAGCCCTAGCCGAAGCCGGGGCTGGGTGATGGGGACAGCCACCACTCAAGCGTTGACTGGCTTCCTGATCAATTGGCCATCGG
>CAIYSK010000342.1 GCA_903928835.1 uncultured cyanobacterium | reverse complement strand
GGCTGGGCCCTGCTCACCCAAAAACTGGGCGCCACCGTGCAGCTGGTGGGCGACGACCTATTCGTGACCAACACGGCCCGGCTGCAACGGGGCATTGACCTGGGCGTGGCCAACTCGATCCTGATCAAGGTGAACCAAATCGGATCGCTCACCGAAACCCTCCAGGCGATCGACCTGGCGGGCCGCGCCGGCTACACCAGCGTGATCAGCCACCGCTCCGGCGAAACCGAAGACACGACCATTGCCGATCTGGCCGTGGCCACAAGGGCTGGCCAAATCAAGACCGGCTCGTTGAGCCGCTCCGATCGGGTGGCCAAATACAACCAGCTGCTCCGCATCGAAGACGAGCTGGGTAGCCAGGCGATCTACGCCGGCGCCGAAGACCGGGGGCCCCGCGGCAAGGCTTAGGCGGCTGGGGAATAGGGCCTTTGAACCAGCTAGGGCTTCTGGGCCCCAACCTGATCCAGCCGGCCATCGCGCTTCAACTTGGCCTGGAGTTTTAACCAGCTCAAGCCCACCGGCAAGGTTGCCACCAGGGGGATGGCCACCAGGGCTGGCCTGCTGCTTGCAGCCAACAGGGCCGAGGCGATGGCGAGGGCTCCCAAGAGCACCGATTGACCGGCACTTTGCTGGCTAATGGCCATCCGCCTCAGCAGGCGATCGGTTTCTCCGGCACGGATTTGCACCTGCAAATCCCCCTGTTCAATGCGGGCCAAGCTTTCATCCAGCCGCTTGGGGATGCCCAGGGCCCGGCTGCCCACTTCAGCGGCCTGGCGCGTGAGTTCATTAAGAAGATCGTTGGCACCGCCACCACTGGATGTCATGAGAGGCAGCAGGTAAGGACGGGCGATCGCCACCAAGCTAAAGCCGGGGTCCAAGGTGCGGCCGACCCCCTCAAAGGTGGAGAGGGCCCGCATCACGAAGATGAGTTCTGGGGGCAAGCGAAACGGCTGGCCGTAAACCAGGTCGTAGAGGTCGCCTGAGAGCTTCTCGAGCACGTTGGAGGAAAAAGGTGGCGTCAGCGCCTCATTGAGCATCACCCGGACCAAGCGCCGCACAGGCCCAAGCTCGACGTCTGGGGCGATCACCCCGGCGGCCTGCAGCTCCTCCACCAAACCACTGGCATCGCGGGATGCGGCAGCCCGCACCATGGCCCCAAGCCGACCCCGCAGCCGGCTGGACAGCTGCCCCATCATCCCGAAGTCGTAGTAGATGAGGGCGCCATCGGCGGCCACGGCGAGGTTGCCGGGATGGGGATCGGCATGGAAAAAACCAAACCGCACCAGCTGCTGGAGATAGCTGGCCGCCCCCTTCTCGGCCACCAACGCCGGGTTAATGCCCGCCCCAATCAAGGCTGGACGATCGGTGATCTTGATCCCCGGTAGGTAATCCAGGCAAAGCACCCGCCGCGAGCTCAATTCCCAGATCACCCCGGGCACCCGGATGCCGGGATCGTCCAAAAATTGCTGGCGAAAGCGGGCGGCATGTTCGGCTTCCAGCCTGAAATCGAGTTCCCGCAGGAGTACCCGGCGGCACTCCTGGGCAATGCCCACCCAATCCCGGCCGCGGCCCCACCGGGGATGGCGCTGCACTACGGCGGCGAGCTGCTGCAAAACCTCCAAATCGGAGCGAAACACCCGCTCCAGGCCAGGGCGTTGCACCTTGAGCACCACCTGCCTACCGCTGCGCAGGCTGGCGCGATGCACCTGGGCCAAGCTGGCGGCCCCGAGGGGGGTTTCCTCCAGGTCAACAATCTCAGCGCAGCGATCACCCAGTTCCTGCTCGAGCAGCCCTTGCACCACGTCGAAGCCGAAGGCAGGCACCTGGTCTTGCAAGCGCGCCAGCTCCTCCACCAGTTCAGCCGGCAGCACATCGGGCCTGGCTGAAAGCAGCTGGCCCAGCTTGATGAAGGCGGAGCCCAAGGCCAGAAATTGTCGCGTGATCCAGCGGGCCCTGCGGCTCCGCCGACGGGCTTGCCGTTCTGGAGTCACACCTCGGGGGTAGGTCCACGCCTGGCCGTCCCACCAAAGGCCCACCACCAGAGCCACTGCCACCCACCAAATGCGCAGGGGCCGCAGAACAACCAAGTTCCCCACCATCACGACGACTGGAGCCCGGAAGACGACTGGGAAGCCTGGGAAGCTTGATCAAGGCGGCTGACCAGGGAGGCCACCTGGGCCCGTAGCGCATCGATCTGGGCTTGGGGATCAGCCGTTGCTGGGAAACCCTCTGATGCTGTCGGATGGGTCATCGTCACCCCATCGGCAACGCTGGCGTCATCGCCATGCTCCAGGCGATCCGCTTCGAGCTCAACTTCCTCCCAAAAGAGCTGGATCTCCTGAACCAACTTGTCCGGCGCATCCTGGGCCAACAGGGAGAGCTGGGCGGCCGCATCCGCCAAACCGCTGCCCACCCGAACACCGAGTCTCTGCAGGACAGCCTGAACAAGGATTTGGGGCGCTGGCATCAGAGCTGGGGGGCAGGAGCGGGGGGAGGGGCAGGGCGCGGGGAGGCAGGCGGCGGGAGCTGGGGTACGGGCGGGGCCTGGCCATCCACCCCATCCAGGTTGGCGGACTTCAGCTCGCTCTGTGAACTGGTCTCCACCTCGCCTAGGGCATCCCTAGCCGGTTCAGCACTGGTGTCTGCCGCCTTGGATGGTTGATCCAGCGGCTCCCGTTCCAGGTCGGCGCGAATCGGCTGGGCCTCGGTTCCGAACTTCAGCCTCAGACTTTGCAACCCCGTACCGGGAAAGCTGCGGAGCTCGAAACCCTGGCCCAATTGCACAAAGGTGGGCAACTGCAAGCTCAGTAGCCGCTGGGTAATCCCATAGCCCAAGCCAAAGCACAGCCCAGCCACCAAGGGGCCCTGCCAACGGGACTTGGGAATCGACTGGATCTTGGCCCCGGACCGAGCTGGGCCCGGAGGCTTGGGTTGGGATTTGGCCATCGCCCAGGAGGCTACGTCGTGTAATCGGCCCTCGAGCCGACGTAACCCGAAAACCCTTGCCGCGCCTCAACCACCGTAGGCGTTTCGTAGGCAAACGGGACCATTTGGCACCTTGCCTGGAGCAGGAGACGCCCCGCTGACCAAGGGGCTCAACAAGCGACCCGTCGCCCACAACGGCATCGACGCCAAGCGATACCCGTTGATGGAGCACCACGCCCGCTGGCTTATGCAATACGCAGGGCAGAACCTGCGCCCCATCCACAAGATGCCCAGGAACTTCTTTGCCAACTACGAAACCTGGCGCAAAGAAGCAGCACACCAGGAAGGTAAGGAGACGCCAAGGCAAACCAACACCAATGCTGAGATGTCATCTTTCGACTACTCATCCAGTTGATTGGACTGAATGTTCTTGCTTTTAACTCTATAACCTCACGGATTCTTCTGATCTCGCAAGTTTTATTCTTTTTGCTTATTAACTCCTGATTTGGCGTTGGGATCATTGGAGACTGGATAAAATTGCTAGGGAAAGAAATCGACCCATATTCCGTCCTGACTGCGTAGGCATCGCGCCACCACGACCCATAAACTATTTTGTCGAATCATTTTCTTCTGATTTTTCCGCTACAATCAACGCAAAAAGGGAGGTCTGCGCGAGCAAGAATACTGATTCTTTTCCACGGATTTATGATGTTATGGGGATAGCTCTTTCCAGGGCGGTTGCCCCCATCCAGTCCAAATAATATTTAAAATTCTGAAAGTTTCGTTAGCGATAATTTGTCGTGATCATCACTGGACCTGGCATCAAAGACCATGCCTGTTCTTGATTAAGGGATTGAGGATCTGCTGGTAGCAGATGATACAATTTGAATTAAGTAAATCTACCCATTTGATCAGCATTGTGCCTGCATTAGCGTTTAGGGAAGTCTTGAACCTCAGACTTCTTCGTGGTTGACCTCGATGCGTTGACTGCGCTCGACGCCCTTCAGTGGTTAAGAACGGGCGACGAAGTCTTTCGGCGATACGGTTTCAGCTCACCAACGGTTAGCAGGCAGTCAAGGAAATGTTTAGAAATATTTGATGTTGAATTACAGCGGGTCCAGGGGGAATGGGAGATTTTAGGAGATCCAACCATGCTCCTTCTCGAACGCAATGTTCACCAGACCGCACGATTTTTGGGACTCCGACCACTCCGATTAGAAGCAACTTATTGGTCTGCTCCATTGCTTTGTACTCCTTCTCCAGAAAGGTGGATACTAGGATTATCGAACATTGTCGGAATACGCAGAAATTTCCAACTTGTAAGAGAAAGAGTTATCGATGCTTGCATTACTGGACTACCGGATGTGCCGCTAGATGATGACAAGGATCTTCTGGCGATGAATCTGTCTTCCATGCCAGTCTTTTTTGTGTGCAGTCCTGATCATCCAGTGCTCAGAGAATCAGAGCTTACATTTGAGCACATTGCTCGATATCCAACATTGGGATTGCCAGCGGGATCGTATCCAAAGGTGGAAGAATCTCTGAGGTCTATTGGCTTGTGGAATGAATATGTTCGCATGTCACGCTACAAGCGTGATTTATGGGAGGGAAAGAGTGAGGCGGAACTTACAATTGGATATGGCACTGTTTTGAGCATGGAAATCAGTGGTGGCAGTCTCGTTAGACTTCCATTAGAACTCCCATTCCTATCGGGAGAAGCGCTTGTCATTCGCAGAGAATTTGCCGAGCATCCAGAGATGTATTCTTTGCGTGAATTGATCATGTCTAGACTGGAATTCTTCGCTGCGCATTATCCTGAAATCCAACTCAGTCGGCATTGATTTGTCGAAAATTGATCAACATTATGCATGTAGTGAAATTTCTTGAATATATCTTTACCTCTGCTGCCCCCCCCCATGTGTATTGTGTAGGTTATTATCAATAAAATGATTCGAAAGAGTGGTC
>CAIYSK010000341.1 GCA_903928835.1 uncultured cyanobacterium | reverse complement strand
TTTTGATCCCTGGGGCCATTGGCAGCTGGTGCAGGTGCCTGATAGGCCATCGGCAGACGTTGCCGAATCTTTTGTCGTATTCCGATCAACCGCCACCTCTTAACCATGAAATCTTTTTTGACGATGAAATCTTCTTTCCAGGCAATCCTTCTTGCTAGTGGCTTGGGTGCAGCCGCGTTGCTGTTGCCCGCCCCAGCTTCGGCTCATCACGCGATGGCTTTTCTCCACATCCAACCAGGTCCCTTGGCTGGCATCGTGAGCGGTCTGATGCACCCGGTGCTGGGGCCGGATCATCTGCTGTTTCTTTTGGCCATTGGTTTGGTGGCCATCAAGCGTCCCCTGTGGTGGGTTGGCGCTTTGCTGGCATCAGGCCTGTTGGGCACAGCCCTGGGCTTGGTAGCTCCCGGCTTTACCGCCATTGAGCCTTTGGTGGCCTTGTCGGTGGCTCTGGTTGGCCTGGTGCTGCTGCGCCGGCTTCCCGCAGGGATCCTGCTCCCTGCCTTTGTGCTGCATGGCTATGCCCTCTCCGCCAGTGTGATCGGTTGGGAGCCCACCCCCATTGCCTTCTATTTGGTGGGCTTGCTGATCGGTCAGACCGCGTTGTTGCTGGTTTCCCTAACGGCCATTCGTCGCTGGGCCCAGGCTGCTGCGCCCCAAGCCCTCACCCTCACCTATGGCCTGCTGATGGGTATCGGCCTGGCCTTTACCTGGAGTGCGGTGGTTCCCTGAGCCGTTTCCCTGAGCCGTGACCTGTTCAGGTTTGGAGCTTGGGAATCGGCGGCAACTTCAGGGTGCTCAACCACGACAATCCCACCAGGGCCGCTGAGCACCAAAGGCAGGCAGCCATGCCCCCCGTTAGGTAAACCCAGCCAGAGAGCAGGGTGCCTAGCAGCCGCCCTCCGGCATTGGCCATGTAATAGAAGCCCACGTTGAGGCTCACCGATTCAACGTCGGTGTAGGCCAGTACCAGGTAGCTGTGGATGGAGGAATTCATGGCAAACACCACCCCGAAGGCCGCCAGTCCCACCACGATGGCAACTCCGGGCTGGGCCACGTTCCGCCAGAGGGCGATGGCCATCAGGGCCGGGATGGCCGTGAGCAGGGCACTCCAAAACTGCACGGCCGAGGGGCCCGGTGGGCTGGTGCGGCCCCAGGCCCGCCGCAGGCTGGGGGCCAACCCCTGCACGATGCCGTAGCCAATCACCCAAAGGCCCAGGAAGCCCCCCACCTCCCAGAACCGCCAGCCCAGGGCGGCCTCGAGGAACACCGGTAAGGCCACCACAAACCACACGTCCCGGGCGCCGAACAGAAAAAAGCGGGCCAGCGACAGCACGTTGATCCCGGCGCTCTTCGAGAACAGGGCTGAGAAGCCTGGCTTTTGCTTCATCTTGCCGATCTCCGCGGGCAGCACCAGGGTGCCCAGCAAGGCAACAAATAGCCCCGCCGCCATGGCGGCCACGGAGCCTGCAAAACCCAGGGTCGCCAGCAGCACGCCACCGAGAAAGAATCCCACCCCCTTGAGGGCATTTTTGGAGCCGGTGAGGATGGCGACCCACTGGAATAGCTGGTGCTGGCCCTGGCTTTGATCGTCTGGGCGGTCGGGCACCACGGTTTTGATGGCGCTTTTGGCACTCATCTTGTTGAGGTCCTTGGCGATGCCGCTCAGCGCCTGGGCAGCCATCACGTAGAGCACCGAGGTGAGCTTGGGCCAGCTGTCGGAAACGGGCACCAGCATCAACAGGGCCACGATCTGGAGGATCAGCCCCGCCCAGAGGGTGAGCCGCAGGCCGAAGCTGGCGCCAAGCCAGCCGCCGGCCAGGTTGGTGACGATGCCGAAAAACTCGTAGAACACAAACAGCATGGCAATCTCCAAGCTGGAGTAGCCGAGCTGGTGGAAGTGGAACACCACCAACATGCGCAGGGCGCCATCGGTGAGGGTGAAGGCCCAATAGGAGGCCGTCACCACCATGTACTGCTGCAGCGCAGAGAGTTGGCGTGCCATCGGTGGTTTTCAGTGGGTCTGCCGTTGGGCGTCGAGTTCAGCGACGTGGCACACGAGATCAGCCATGCGGGAGCTGTAGCCCCATTCGTTGTCGTACCAGGCGTACACCTTGAGCTGGGTGCTGTTCACCACCATCGTTGAAAG
Organism: uncultured cyanobacterium; assembly: GCA_903928835.1. Classification (GTDB taxonomy): domain Bacteria; phylum Cyanobacteriota; class Cyanobacteriia; order PCC-6307; family Cyanobiaceae; genus Cyanobium_A. Next base: position 3,237 of record CAIYSK010000341.1, on the reverse strand, counting down.
GGCGTCGATCACCGCGCTGCGCGGGTCGTTGACGAAGTCAACCGACACCAGGGGCCGGGTTTCGTAGCCCAGGATTCCCTGCAGGGCTCCGCTGGCCGCGGCGGCAAACGCCCCGTTCACTTCCTCCACCGAAACGGGCCGCTCCAGCTCAAACACCGCATCGGTGAGGGAAGCATTCAGCAGGGGCACCCGCACCGCATGGCCGTTGAGCTTGCCCTGGAGCTCGGGGAAGATCAGGCCAATCGCCTTGGCCGATCCGGTGGTGGTGGGGATCAGGCTCTGGCTGCAGGAACGGGCCCGCCGGAGGTCGCTTTTGAAGCCATCCACCACCAGCTGGGTGCCGGTGACGTCGTGGAGGGTGGTGATCGAGCCGTGCTTGATGCCAAAGCTTTCGTGCACCACCTTCACCACCGGTGCCAGGCAATTGGTGGTGCAGCTCGCTGCTGTGACAAGCCGGTGCCTGGAGGGGTCGTAGAGCTGGTGGTTGATCCCGTACACCACATTGAGGGCCCCTTCGCCGGCGATCACCCCTTTCACCGGGCAGGCCACCACCACCCGCTTCAGCCCTAACTCGGAGAAGTAGGGCTCCAGGGTTTGGGGTGTTTTGAACTTGCCGCTGCACTCGAGCACCATCTGCACGCCGGCCTGCTGCCAGGGCACGGCGGTGGGATCGCTGTGCTGGGAGTAGCCAATCGTGTGGCCCTCCACGGTGAAGCTATCGCCGGTTGTTGGGCTGGAGCCCACGGCCACCGGCCAGCGGCCATGGACCGAATCAAAGCTGAGCAGGTGGGCGGCGGTGTGAGCGTCGCCGCCGGGGTCGTTGATGTGGACCAGCTCAATGCCAGGGCGGCCCCACAGGGCCCGGAACACCAGGCGGCCGATGCGGCCAAAGCCATTGATGCCGATTTTCATGGGCCCCGGTTACGGTGATGGGCGGACCATAGATCAACTGAAGTTGATCTAACAACCAATCTTGATCAATGGGTGTTGGGCGCTACGCGGAATTGGTGGGGCCCCTCGAGGCTGATCAGGCGCGCCAGTTGCTGAAGGCCCTCGCCGATCCGGTGCGGCTGCAGGTGGTGCAAGCCCTGGCCAGCGGTGAACGCTGCGTGTGCGATCTCACCGGCGATTTGGATCTAGCCCAATCGAAGCTCTCCTTTCACCTCAAGGTGATGCGGGAGGCGGGATTGATTGAAGCCCGGGTTGAGGGGCGCTGGATCTACTACCGGCTGCGCCGCGACGCCCTCGATGGGCTGCAGGGTTGGCTGGGTGAATTGGCCGCGGGCTGCAGCGAGCCTGCGGCCCCCTGTGGCTGAAGCGGGTTGGGCGAGCCATCGTTCGCTGTGGCTGTGAAATTGTCTGGGTCGATGGGGTCAGGGCTGGATCGGTTGTTGCCGCTTTGGATCCTGCTGGCCATGGCGGCCGGGCTGCTGCTGGGTCGGGTTGTGCCCAATCTCCAGGAGGTGCTCGGTGCGGTGACCGTGGGCCACACCTCCGTGCCCATTGCCCTGGGTCTGTTGATGATGCTGTATCCCGTCCTAGCGAAGGTGCGCTATGGGGAGCTGGGTGTGGTCCTTCGGGATCGGAGGCTGCTCACCCTGGCGTTGGCTTTGGTGTGGGGACTGGGTCCCCTGTTGATGTTTGGCCTGGCCTGGTGGTTTTTGCCCGATCAGCCGGGCTTGCGCACGGGGCTGATCATGATTGGCCTGGCTCCCTGCATTGCCATGGTGCTGATCTGGATCGATCTGGCCCAGGGGGATCGGGAGGCAGCGGCCGTGTTGGTGGCGATCAATTCGATCCTGCAAGTGCTGCTCTATGCCCTGCTGGGTGGGTTCTACCTGCAGATTCTTCCCGGCTGGCTGGGCCTCGATAGCCAGCTGGTGACTTTCTCGATGGGGGAGATTGCCAAGGCCGTTGTGATCTTCCTGGGGATTCCCCTGGCGGCGGGCTTTCTGACGCGCCGCATTGGGGTACGCAGCAAGGGGATCCGTTGGTATGAGCAAACCTTTCTGCCCAAGCTCAGCCCCTGGGCCCTGTATGGGCTGCTGTTCACCGTGGTGGTGATGTTTGCCCTGCAGGGCAAAGCGATCACATCGGATCCCCTGCAGGTTGCGGTTGTGGCCATACCCCTGGTGCTCTACTTCCTGATCATGTGGGGTTTGGCGTTTTGGCTTGGTCGGCTCTTTGGCCTGGACTATCCCCGCACGACAACCCTGGCCTTCACGGCCGCTGGCAACAACTTTGAACTGGCGATCGCCGTGAGCATCAGCGTTTGGGGGGCGAGCTCCCAGCAGGCCCTGGCCGGGGTGATCGGCCCGCTCATTGAGGTGCCCATTTTGGTGGGGCTTGTCTATGTCTCCCTTGCCTTCAAACGGTGGCTGTTCAGGAGCTTTGACTGAAGCCCAACTCCAGGTCGTCCAAGTCCAGTCAGCTCCGGCCTAGGCGGATTGGTGGGACTGGCGCGATTGCTTTGGTTGGTTCAACGGGTGGGATTGGGCAGCTTTTGCGGTGTCGCTGAGTTGCTCAAAAACGCTGGCAAGCACCGTGGTCACATGGGCCGGAAGCGCCACCTCGGGTACCGATTCAGCGGCGATCAACACCATCGCGCAGGCATCCACCAGGGCAGAAGCTTCCTGGGAGCTCAGGCTGATGAGGTGCTCGTCGTCGAGGTGGGTAACGCGCAAAGTAACTATGCGATTTTTGCATTGTATCGGCCGACACCAAGATGCGCCAGGCCCCCTGTATTTCTAAAGAAAGCCTCAGTTGTACTTCTTGCTAGGCGGCTCTCGCTAGCAAGGGCGCGCATGCAGAAGCTCGGCTTGGCGCCGGCGCACCAGGCCTGGCAGGGGCCCATGGGGACCATGCACCCAGCGCGGCAGCTCCTGGACTAGCACCGTGGCAGTCCCTTCTCCCCCCTTGAGGCGGCGAACCAGGGTGCTGGCGGAGAAGGCCCCTGTCCCCACGTTGAAGCAGAAGCTCACCAGGGCGTCCCGTTGCTGGGGGCTGAGTGCGCAGTTGGGTAGAAGGCAGCAGTCGACAGCGCTCTCAAAGCGGGCCACATCGCTTCGGAACCAGGCGTCGGCCTGCTGCTGGCTAATCACCAGGCCGGCTTTGACCTCGGGTCCGGTGTGGCCATAGCCAATGGTCCAGGGGGCACCGCCACTGGCGGGGTCGGGATAGGCCTGTAAACGGCAACCCTCCCAGGATTGGATCAGGCGGTAGCCGGCTGGGGTGAGG
>CAIYSK010000340.1 GCA_903928835.1 uncultured cyanobacterium | reverse complement strand
AGCTGCGGCAAACGCATCCGAAGAACCCAGCCGAAGTGTCCCCAGAATGCCCCTAATCCTGTGCCAGTTGCCATTGGCCCGCCTCGCCCAACTGCTGGCCATCACCTGCCTGGGGACAGGGGTCGCCTTGGCCAGTGGGCAAGCCTTGCTCGGGCTCGGGCCGAAGCCCAACCCCGACACCCCCCGCCGGGTCCTGGAGGTCATGCGTCGACTGGCCCCAGATCCCACAGGGCGCCGCGACGCCAGCCTGCTGTTGGCCGGTGAGAACGAGAACGATCCCGCCGCCCAACAGCGCCTGCTGAAGGGCCAAGCCTGGGGCCCGGATCCCTTGGCGGCCGTGGTGCTCAAACGCCAGGCCCTCGCCGCGGCCAACCTTGGGGAATCAGCCCAAGCCAAGGCCCTCTGGCAGCAACTGCTCATCCGTTTTCCCTTGGCCCCCGCCAGCGCCGATGCCCTCTACGCCCTGGGCCATCAGCAACCGCTCTTGCGCGGGCAGCTGTTGCGGCGTTTTGCCGCCCATCCAGCCGCCCTCGCTGCGGCATCTGAGATGGCTTCTGGGGCGGCTTCTGGGGCCGGCCAGCAACGCGAAGGGGCCATCCATTTAGCCCGCTGGGGGGTGCGCTGGCCAGGCGCCCACCAGCAGCTTGAACGGGCTTGCAAAAGCAAACAGGGCCTCAGCCCCTGGGAGCGCGATCAACTGGCGGCGGGCTTGGCCCAGCTTGGTGACAGCGCCGCAGCCACGGCTTGCCTGGCGAGGAACAAGCCCTCCCGGCCCACCCAGCTGGCGATCGCTAAGGCCCTGCTGAAAGGCCCTGTCAACGAAGAAAGTCAGGCAGAGCAGCAACTCCTCAGCCTCGCCCGAAGCGCTCCAGCCAGCCCTGAAGCCCGAGAAGCCCTGCAATTGCTTGGGGACAGCGAGAGTAAAGAAAGCCTCAAGGGCTTGAGACAACTGCCCAAGGCCCTGCAAGCCCAAGCGCCTGTCCAAGCCCGCTACGCCATCGCCACGGGCAACACCCGGGAGGCCCTGGCCGTGCTGGAACGCTGGCCAACCGATCCAGCCAGCTGGGAGCTGCAGTGGCGATTGGCCCGCCAGGCCCTTTTGGCGTCCCAATGGGGCGGCGCCCGCGCCCTGCTCGCCAGTGCGGCCAGCCCTCACCTGCCAACGGCCTTGGCCGCCCGCCAACAGTTCTGGCTTGGGTTTTCCCTCATCCAGCTGGGCCAGAACAGCCAAGGACGGGAACTTTGGCGGCGCCTGCTGCACGAGCACCCCGATGGCTATTACGGCTGGCGGGCGGCGGTGCGTTTAGGGACTGGCGATGTGTCGCTCGATCAAAACCAATCCCCGCCCCTGCAGCCTGCCCCCTGGGCCCCTCTAATGAGCGGACAAAACCAGCTGGATCGGCTCTGGCGGTTGGGGCAACACCAAGAAGCCTGGGAAACCTGGCGGCAGCACCGCGGGGGCCGCCCCCCCCAGCAAGCTGCTGACCTTCTTCTGGAAGGCAGGCTCCGCCAGGGGGTAGGCGACAGCTGGATTGGCCTGGGTCAATTGGAGGAGGCCAGTCTGCGGCTCTCCCCCCAGCAATGCCAGCAGAGGCGCCAACTGGCCCAAGCCCAAGCAAAAACCAGATTCACCAGTCTTTTGCAAACCGCCGCCCGCGCCAACGGCATTCCAGCCAGCCTGCTCGCCGCCGTTGCCAAACAGGAATCTCGCTTCAGCCCTGGGGTGCACTCAGGGGCTGGGGCCGTGGGCCTCCTGCAGCTGATGCCCGAAACCGCCGCCGATCTTTATGGGGCCCCAATGGCTCCAGCCTCCCTGGAAGATCCCGCTCTCAATGCCCAACTTGGAGGTCGCTATCTCGCCCAGTTACTCAGCCGCTGGGATGGGAATCCCCTGCTGGCGATCGCGAGCTACAACGCCGGATCCGGTGCCGTGGCCCACTGGATCACACCCCAACTCCAGCAAGCTCCAGAGCTCTGGGTGGAAGCGATTCCCTATCCCGAAACCAGGCTCTACGTGAAGAAAGTGCTGGGCAACCTCTGGAACTTCCAACAACAACGCTTACCCGAGTGTTAGGAGCTAACTGGAGAGGGGCTGGCTGGAGAAGGCGTGGCCCAAGCTTCCGCCTGCCAGCACGATTGCACTAAACGCCAAGGCCAAGACGGCCGGTGATGGGGCCACCCGAATGCGGGCTAAATCAACCCGCGCCAACAGAACGGTGGAGGCCACAATCAAGACATGGCTGAGCACTTGCAGGTGCAACATGTACAGCCCACCGACCGTAATGATCAAAAGCGTGATCACGAGGCTCGCCACCCGACTGGCCGCCATCAAGCTCGAAACCTGCTGCAGCAGCAGATCTGGCATGGTGCAAACCACCACGACCAGCAGGGCGTGCAAACAATCCAGCGACCAAACCAAGTTAGGTAGCCCACCGGGCAGGGAGACCGTGCTCGGGCTATGGCCCCAGCTGAGCCCCTCGTACACCCCGATCGCAAACAGCACAAGAAGCATGGGCGCCCTTAAGGGCAGAACCAGGAAGCGCAGGGAAGCTTTCACAGGGTTACAGGGGTCAACAGGTTCATCTTGTGACCGGGTTCATGGTGTGACCAGACTCAGCTCGGGACGGTCCAAGACCAGGGAAATGGCACTCAGCGGACAGCTTGGGATGCACTGTTCGCACACCAGACAGCGTTGCGCATCAAATTCCAACTGCCAAGTCGGGGCGCCAACGTTCAAAGCCCCACTGGGGCACACACTTGAACAGATGCCGCAATCGACGCAGGTCTCTGGGTCGATCTGGATCTGACCCGGAGCCCGATTGAGACCAAGCCCTTGGCTTTCTAACCAAGCCTCGGCGGCAGCTAGCTCATCGATGTCCCCGGACAGCTCCACCACCATGGT
>CAIYSK010000339.1 GCA_903928835.1 uncultured cyanobacterium | reverse complement strand
GCCACGCTGATTCTTGTGTTCACCCCAACGGCTGTGAACTACGGGGTTTGGAACGTCGCGGCGAACCATGTGGTCCGACTGCAGCCAGGGATTCACCGCAAGCGGCCTGATTGCCATGCCGATGATCTGGGCCTTGATGAATCCATCAACGACGCCATTTTCGATCTTGCTGATGCCGGTCAACTCCAGGGAGCCAGCTTGATGGTTGCCGGCCCTGCCGTAGCCCACGCCATCGCTGGTCTGCGCAGCCGTCCAGGGCTCCAAGTCTACCTCCATCTTGTGCTGAGTGAGGGCCCGCCAATTTCTGCCCCTGGGGAGATCCCCCTTCTTGTCAATGGCCAGGGCTTGCTGAACCTTGGCTTTGGCCAACTGCTCCTGGCCTCCATTTGGCCAACCAGGCATACCAGGAAACTCGCTCGCCAATTAGCAACAGAAATCAAAGCTCAAATTCTCAGATTCCAGTCACTTGTTGGCCCCCAAGATCTCCGCATGGATGGCCATCAACACATTCACTTAGTTCCGCTGGTCTGGCACGAACTCCTCAAACTCGAACCAGGCCTCCGGCCCGTCTGGCTACGCAGCATTCGTGAACCCTGGCCCACGGCCATCACAAGCAGGGCCTGGATGGAATCCCTCATCTCGGCTGGATTGCTCAAATGGTTGATCCTCAGCCTGCTGTCATCAGTATTAGAACCATCACTTACAAGAAATAAGATTGCTACCAATAGTAGTTTTTCCGGTGTCCTTTTTACGGGTCGCATGGCGGGTTCAACCCTCAGGGCTTCGTTTCAGCAACTCTCGAATCAGCCCCCCACGCCTAGTAGCGCCGGCGCTACGCCCCCCCTGCTGTTGATCCACCCGGCCAGGAGATCCGGATCGAACTTAGACTGGTTCAGGCCAGACAAGACCCAATCCGCATGGGCCATCGACGGGCGTTACCACCTATCTTTAGGCTTTTACTCTTCACCATGGCGCCAAAGGGAGTATCAATCCTTGGCTCAACTCACCGAAGATGTCGTAGCCACAGATGTAGCTGGCTAAGACATCGAAGTTTTGGAGGCCTCGATCGACCGGATCAAATAGACGGGTCTGGCCTTAACTTCCAGGAAAATACGACCGATATATTCCCCCAAAATACCAATGCCAATCAATTGAATCCCGCCCAGGAAGGTGATAGCCACAATCAGGCTAGGGAAGCCCGCCACATCGGCCCCATAGAGCAAGGTGTGGGCTGCAAAATAGAGCGCATAGGCAACACTTGAGGCCGAGATAATGGCCCCGAGGCGCGACCAAACCTTCAACGGAACCAGCGAAAAGCCAAAGATCCCGTCAAGGGCATAATTCCACAGGCTGCTCATCGACCAGGAGGTTGTGCCGCTCGTACGGGTCGGACACTCAAAGAGCAGGTCCACATTCTTGAAGCCAATCCAAGGGAAGAGCCCTTTGGAGAAGCGCACGCCTTCACGAAGGCGCGTGAGGGCTTCAAGGGCTGGGGCACTCAGCAAGCGGTAGTCACCGGCGCCATCCACCAGTTGGATGGAATCCACCAGGCTGTTGAACAGGGAGTAAAACCAGCGGGATGTCGCCACCTTCAGGCCCGATTCCCCTTGGCGGTTCTTCCTGATCGCCGTGACAATCTCGGCGCCGGCTTCAAAGGCCGCCACCATCTCGGGAATGAGGGCTGGCGGATGTTGGAGATCCGAATCCATCAGGATCACCGCATCGCACTGTCCCTTGGCAAAATCCAAGCCGGCCAGCATCGCCGCCTCCTTGCCAAAGTTTCGGGTGAGGCCGATCAAGGTCATCTCACAGGCCGATGAAGATCCCCCTTGGTGATCCTGGGTCATCAGGTGGCGGATGATGCTGGCGCTGGCGTCCTTGGAGCCGTCGTCAACCAGCACCAACCGCTCAAGCCCCGGTTGGCTTCGGATGGCGGCAATGAACTCCCGAATGCCAGCCGCTTCGTTAAAGCAGGCGGCAACCACCCAGATCCTGGGTCCGCCAGGGGGCAACTGGACCGGTGAACTGCTGGGACTGGGGTTGGACAGGTCCAGGCACAAGACAGCAAGCGTTGGTCGATGCTAATTCGGCTTTAACCCAGCCCTGGCTCCTGCAGAGTGGGCGCCGACTCTCCGTTGGCCATGAACGCCCCCGCCCCAACCAGCCTGATTTCGCTGAGGGGGTTGCGCACAGCGCCCGGCCTCAGCGAGGGCGAGGCCACGACCTTGGCCCAGGCCTTGCAGGAGGCCATGGACCGCTGTGAGTGGTTCACCGTGGGGGTGATGGCCCCTTCGGCCAGCCAAGCCATTGCCAGCCTGCGCTCCCTCGAAGGGCGCCTGGGCTGGACACCCTTGGCGGAATCGCCCGCATCGGAGCCAGCGGCCTCCGATGACCAGGCCGGGGGGGTGTTCCTAAAGGGCAACCAAAGCACCGGCCTCTATGCGGTCCGCCAGGAAGCAGGCCTGGGGGAAGGGATCTTGATCAGCGGCCACAACAGCAGCGATCCCGCCGGGGAGGACACCTGGGGCCCCCTACCCCTCGGCTTCTTCGCCTAGGGCGGATTCGCCTTGGGCCCATTCGCCTTGGGCCAATTTGTCTTGGACCGATCAAAGCTTTTCAGCAGATCACGGTCTGGGGCCTAACCCAAGGGGACATTGCCCATCAATCCTTAGGCTGGACGGCTGTGACTCGGCACTGATGGCCAACCCCCTGCGTATCGCCTCCCGCCGCAGCCAGCTGGCCATGGTGCAGACCCATTGGGTTCGCGATGAGCTGGGCAAGGCCCATACCGGCCTGGAGATCACGGTTGAGGCCATGGCCACGAAGGGCGACAAGATCCTCGATGTGGCCCTCGCCAAGATCGGCGACAAGGGCCTCTTCACCAAGGAGCTGGAAGCCCAGATGTTGGTCAATCTGGCCGACATCGCCGTGCATAGCCTCAAGGATTTGCCCACCAACCTGCCCGAGGGTTTGATGCTCGGCTGCATCACCGAGCGGGAAGATCCGGCCGATGCCCTGGTGGTCCATGCCAATCACCAGGACAAGACGCTTGCCACCCTGCCCCCCGGCAGCGTGGTCGGCACCAGCTCCCTACGGCGCCTGGCCCAACTGCGCCACCACTACCCCCACCTCACCTTTAAGGACGTGCGGGGCAATGTGATCACCCGCCTCGAGAAACTTGATGCCGGCGACTTTGATTGCCTGATCCTGGCTGCCGCCGGCCTGGGGCGCCTGGGGCTGGGCGATCGCATCCACGAATTGATCGATCCCTCGATTTCGCTCCACGCCGTGGGCCAAGGCGCCCTGGGCATCGAGTGCCGGGAAGGCGATGGGGAGGTGCTCACCCAGATCAAGGTGATAGTACTCAAGCGGCTCAGGCGTCTGGTGTTGCGTGATGGTCACGCCGTTAACAAGCAAACGCGCATCGACTAAAAATTCGCCGATCTTCATCGAGTGCCCCGCTGAAACGTAG
>CAIYSK010000338.1 GCA_903928835.1 uncultured cyanobacterium | reverse complement strand
GCTGCAACGGTGCTGGGCAGGTCGACCAGGCTTCGGCGAGGCGTTCGGGGGGAATCCGCAGGGGATCGGGCCTGACGCCGTCAAACTTCTCAGTGAGTGCCAGGAGGGCTTGGTCGCCGTGGCTGCGCACCTGGTCCAGGATGGCGTCCACCCGAGCCATTTCTTCGGTGAGCCTGCCGCCACTGGTGCGTTCAGCAATTGCAGCGAGGCGCTCGGCGGCTTGGCCGCGATCCCGCAGGCAGGTGATCGAGAAGGTGGCAGGGCTGGCAACCACGGGACTTGCAGAGCGGGCAAGGTCCCTCAAGCTAGGCCGCCACTCCACTGCCCTTGACTTGGTTTGAAGCGTGGGGCGGCCTGAGGGTAGGATTTTCGACTGCTGAACGATCGCCCGTCCGCCTGTGGCCAATAACAAGTCCTCGAAAAAGCGCATTGAGATTGCCGAGCGCAATCGCCTTCGCAACCGCACCTACAAGTCGGCCCTGCGGACCCTGGTGAAGCGCTGCTTCACCGCTGTCGCTGCCTACGGTCAGACCCCGGGGGAGGATTCGAAGTCCGCCGTGCAAACCAGCATGAGTGCCGCCTTCAGCAAGATTGATAAGGCTGTCAAAGTTGGCGTGCTGCACCGCAATACCGGAGCCAATCAGAAGTCCCGCCTGAGCGCCGCCGTCAAAAAGGCGATCGAGCCGGCGGCAGCTGCCCAAGCCTGAGGCAGGCCCTGCTCCGGCGCTCTTCGACCGTTGCCCTGAGTCCATGGGCGATTCCCAATCCGCACAAGCCACTCTCCCGGACTCCAACCTCCAGGAATTCCCACCGCTAGCCGGAGGATCTCCTGGGGATTTTTGTCTTGTCGATAGTCATTGCCACATCGTTTTCCGCAATTTCGACGACGACATTGATCAAGTGGCCGAGCGTTGGCGCCAAGCCGGCATCAAGGCCCTGGTTCACGCCTGCGTTGAGCCTTCGGAAATTCCGGCGATTCGGGCCCTGGCGGATCGCTTCCCTGAGATGCGTTATTCCGTAGGGGTTCATCCGCTGGATACGGAGCATTGGCAGGCCGATACCCCCGCCGTTCTGAAGGCAGCTGTCCAGGATGATGCTCGCGTTGTGGCCATCGGTGAGCTGGGGCTCGACCTGTTCCGCGACAAGAACTTGGAGGAGCAATTGGCGATGCTCCGGCCCCAGCTGGATTTGGCGGTGGAGCTGGATTTGCCAGTCATCGTCCACTGCCGCGATGCGGCTGAGCCCATGCTCGAGGAGCTGCGGGGGAGAGAGGCCTCAGGTGCCTGTCCCCGCGGTGTGATGCATTGCTGGGGCGGCACGCCCGAGGAGATGGCTGATTTTTTAAGCCTTGGTTTTTACATCAGTTTCAGTGGAACCGTCACCTTCCCCAAGGCCGAGGCCACCCATGCCTGCGCCCAACAGGTGCCGGCCGATCGCTTCTTGGTGGAAACCGATTGCCCCTTCCTGGCCCCGGTTCCCCGCAGGGGGAAGCGCAACGAGCCCGCCTTTGTTGCTTCGGTGGCAGAGCGGGTAGCGGTGCTGCGTGGTGAAACCCTCACCCAGGTGGCCCATAACAGCAGCGCTAATGCGGCCCG
>CAIYSK010000337.1 GCA_903928835.1 uncultured cyanobacterium | reverse complement strand
CGGCTCCCCATGGGGCCGTCTGATCAGGCGCTTGGGGTGAACCCAAGCCTTAGCGGGGGTTCTGTTGCATTAGTCGCTGAACCTCGCCAGCGTGGTAACTGCTGCGGGTGAGGGGGCTACTCACCACCTGCAGGAAGCCCAGCTCGGTTTCGCCATGCTGGCGGAAGCTCTCAAATTGCTCTGGGCTGACGAAGCGATCGACCGGCAGGTGTTTGGGTCCTGGCGAGAGGTATTGGCCGATCGTGACGATGTCGACGGCGTGGCGGCGTAGGTCGCCCAGCACCTCCAGTACTTCGGCGTCGCTCTCCCCCAGGCCCGTCATTAGGCCCGATTTGGTGTAGGTGCGGGGCCAGCCCTCGTGGACCCGCTGCAGCAGCTCCAGGGAGCGGCCGTAGATCCCCTGGGGCCGGGCCAACCGGTAGAGCCGGGGCACGGTTTCGATGTTGTGGTTGAGCACGTTGGGGGCTGCCGCCATTACCGCGGCGAGGGCCTGCCAGTTGCCGCAGAAATCGGGGATCAGCAGCTCGATCGTGGTCTGGGGCGAGCGCTGGCGCACCTGCTCGATGCAGGCGACGAACTGGCTGGCGCCGCCATCGGCCAGGTCGTCCCGGTTCACCGAGGTGATCACCACATGCTTGAGGCCTAGGCGGGCCACCGCCTCACCGAGCCGCTCCGGTTCGCTGGGATCGAGGGCCCGCACGCTCTTGTCGAAGTCGATGTCGCAGTAGGGGCAGGCCCGGGTGCAGCCCGGCCCCATGATCAAGAAGGTGGCGGTGCCGCCGGCAAAGCATTCGCCGATGTTGGGGCAGCTCGCCTCCTGGCAAACGGTATTGAGTTTGAGGTCCACCAGCAGATCGGCGATGGCACCGATGCGCTCCCGCTGGGGGGCTTTCACGCGCAGCCAGTCGGGTTTGAGCAAAGGGAGTGCCGGCCCGAAGGGCTCCAGGTGGGGCGAACGGTGACTCTAGAAACTTGCCTGGTCTTCCCTGTCCATCGCTTAAAGTTGTCCTAGCCCGGGATGTGGCGCAGCTTGGTAGCGCACTTCGTTCGGGACGAAGGGGCCGCAGGTTCGAATCCTGTCATCCCGATTTTGAGGGGTTCCCCCTCTCCCGATTAATCCAGCTCGGCCCCCGGATACCCCCTTGGGGTCACCATGCGACCGTCCTCTGTGCGGCTGGTGCTGTTGCCCACCAGCACCAGGGTGAGCATGTCCACCTGTTCGATCGGCAACGCGCCGAGGGTGTGCAGGCTCACCTGTTCTTCAGGGCGGCCGAGCTGGCGGGCCATGGCCACGGGGGTGGTCCCCGGTCGCCCGGCGAGCAGCAGCTCCTGGGCCCTGGCCAATTGCCAATCGCGACCCTTGGAGCGCGGGTTGTAGAGCGCCACCACAAAATCCCCCGCCGCGGCAGCTTCCAGTCGCTTTTCGATGACCGCCCAGGGGGTCAGCCGATCGCTGAGACTGATCGTGCAGAAGTCGTGCATGAGGGGCGCACCTGCCCTGGCGGCGGCGAGCTGTAGGGCCGAGATGCCTGGGTGCACTTCAAAACTGGGCCGCTGATCTGGGCTTTGGCTGAGCCACAACTCCAGGGCCAGGCCGGCCATGGCGTAGATGCCGCTGTCGCCCGAGGACACCAACGCCACATTCAGCCCCTGGTTGGCCAAACCCAAGGCCTGGGCGCAGCGGGCCCGCTCCTCGGTGAGGCGGCCATCGCAGCGCAATTGGTCGGGCCGGCGGAGGGGCTCCAGCAAATCCAGATAGAGGCCATAGCCCACCCAAACGGTGGCCTCTGCCAGGGCGCGGCGGGCATCGGGGGTGAGCAGATCGAGGCGACCGGGCCCACTCCCTACCAGGTGCAATTGGCCGGCCTGGGGTGCCCATTGCTCGGCGCAGGTGGCAATGGCCAAGGTGGCAGCCCCCTGCTCGCCGCCCTGGGCTCGGGCAATGGTTTTGTTCAACAGCAATCGGGATCCAGGGCCGGCGGCGACCAGGGCCGCTGCCTCCGCCACGCTCGCCGTGCCCATCTCTGCCGCCACCGCATCGGAAGGGTTGGGAACGGCGATGGCATTCAGGGTGGCTGCCGGCATCCACTGCTGGGCCCACCCCCGCTCCTTGGCAAGGGCGAGGAAAGCCTGTTCATCGGATTTGCGATCAATGCTCGCCATCCCTGCGATGGCCTCGGGGGCCAGGCCCAGACGATCCAATTCCTGATCCACCAACCGGGAAATCAGCTCTTGGCTGGTGCCCCGTTCACAGCCCAGGCCCAGCCAGAGGCTGGGGGGATGCCAGCGGCAACCCGCGCCCCGCTCACTACCAATGGTGAGGTCGATCTCATTTGGTGGAGCTGCACCATTTGGATCGGTGCTGTGCTCCCCGTTTCCGGCCCCCAAGCCCGAGGCTGCTGCGGCAGCAAGGCCCCTCCAGAGCTTGGTGCCGTTGGTTTGCTTGACGCTTAGGGGTGCGCGCTGGCCTGTTGCGGCTTTCTGCATCAAGGCGTTCCAGTCGCCTGTGGCGCTGCGCCGCCAGCCCCAGCTTTTGCCGAAGGCATCGAGGGCGAGCCTGCCCTGGCTGCCACTGCTCCCTGTGAGGACAGCCTGGCCCCCGAGCAGGGCGGCCACCCTTTGGCTCAAGGCTTCGGCGCCTGCTGCGTGGCCCCCGAGCAGCGGGATGGCAAAGGCCCCATGGGGATCCACCACGACCACCGCCGGGTCTTGGTTTTTGCCCTCCAGTAGCGGAGCAATTAGCCGGGTCACCAGGCCGCAGGCCCCCACCACGACAAACCCTTCGGCGCTGCCCCATTGGGACTGCAGCAGTTCGCTGGCAGCGGGCACTGAACCGCTTTCAACCGTGCGATGAATCAGTTCTGCTTGGCGCAGGATTTCAAGCAGGCCATTGCCCTCGGGGCTGAAGGACAGCCCCCAAATGGTGGTGTGGTCACTCACGGGGCCAAACGCTCCCGGAGTCCTGCCAGGGGCCCCTTGCGTTTTGGCTTGATGAGGGAGCCATCTTCTTGCACCTGATCCCGAGCCGAACCCACCACGCTGGACCTGGGCGCTAGGCGATCTGGGTTTGTGATGGGGGGCGGAATCACAGCGTCTCGTTCCCCAGAAGCGCTGGGCTCTGCTGGATCTTCGCCATTGGTAAGCAAATCAAGATTGGGAAGGTCTTCAGGCTTGTGAAGGTCGTCGGGATTGGTGCTTGTCGGCTCGCCTGCTGGCTCCCCACTCCCTTCTGCCAAGACCGTTGGCGGATTAGCAGCGTCGTCGTCAATGCGTTCTGAACTGGGACCTGACTTGTCGCCGGAGGACTGAACTGCCAGGGCTGGATTGTCCTCCAGCAGGGTTTGATCGCCGTTGTCGCCTGGGCTGTCCTCAAGCGCTGCTGTTACCGATTCACTGCCGCTGGCTTCAGCGCTCTTTGAGTCGAAGATCTCGGTTTCGCTTTGCGCAGGTTCGGGGTCTGCAGGTTCGGGGTCCGCAAGGTGGGGTTCGGCGTCTTGGGGCTCGGCGGTTTGGGGCATTGCTGGTTGAGGTGCTGGTTCTTCAACAGCCGCTTGGAGCTCGGGCTTGGGCTCGGGTTTGATCTTGGGCTCGGGTTTGGTTGTGGGTAGAGGGGCTGGTTCAGGGGCTGGAATCGGCGCGGCCACAGCTTTGGGTTTGGTTGGACGGGGCGCCGCTGGTGTGGGGGTTTGGCCCACAAGGCTGGCCAGTTCCTCGGCGCTGAGGCGGCCCAGCTGCCAGCGCGGCTTGGGCGCCGATGGCTTCAGCACCAGCTCTGAAACCAGACTGTTAAAGGGAGGGTTGAGGGGTTTCCCCCGCCCATCGAGAAGCTCGAGTTGGAGGCTATTGCTGCCGTTGGTCCAGCCCTTGAGCCAGATCGGCACGTTTTGATCGGTAATGAAACTTTCCCCATTGACGCTGACCCGGAGCCTCCAGCTGCCGTCGTTGTCGCGCAGGCGCTGCAGGGGGGCATCCAAGAGCAGCCAATCCAAGAGCACGGGCTCGCTGCCCACCACTCCGAGGGGGCTCACGGGCAGGAGTTGGGGGCTGCCGGGTTTTGGCACGGTGAGGGGGTTGGCGGCTACCCGGTCGACGCGGATTTGACTCGCTGCTCCCGAATTTTTTGCGGCTTCACCCCAGGGCTTGGCCGCGTAGGCCGTAATCCGATGGCTCCCTGGCGTTAGGGCAGGGAGGGTGAGCTGGAGGGAATCGCCCTGCGGCGTGGAACGGTGCTCGGTTAAGCGGATCGGTTCCTGCTCGTCGATCTGAATCACCACATGGGGCCCCAGCCCAAGGGCGCCTCCGTCTGTGAGGGGCCAATCCTGGGCCAGCAGCTTCAGGGTCCAGTTGCCATTG
>CAIYSK010000336.1 GCA_903928835.1 uncultured cyanobacterium | reverse complement strand
GCTGGTGACCAGCACGGATTGATTCATGACCCCCGATGGACCATGGCCCGAGTAGCCGTAGATCCGGGCATAGCGATCACAGAGGTGGTGGCACGGACTCAATTCGATCGCGCTGAGCTCGGCCTGGACGAGTAGGCCCTCCACCAGGGCAGTGCCAACGGTGGTTTGATTCAGCAGGCCTGCCCTGCGTCCCTGCCCCGTGATGGCCGCTGCCTTTGGGAGCTGGAGGGGCTGGTGCTGAAAGGCGGCATCTCCGAGTTGGTAGTCGTCGGGGTCGCGATACACCAACGACGACAGGCTGTCGAGCACCGGAGCGAAATGGAGCCCCTTGGTAGCCAGCTCTGCGGGGGCCTCCAGGCTGGTTTGACTCAGCACCAGATAGGGCTCAATGGCCCGGTTTAGGGAAAAGGCCACGGGTTTGGCTCCATCGAAGTAGGTGGAGCTGCTGAGCTGCCCTGGCTTCGAGAGCGACAGTTTCCTCGTCCCGAGGGGGGCGCAGAGCAGGGAGCCTGCCTCCTGGTTTAAGCCGCCCAGAAAGGGCAGGAATCTGGCCACCATCTGGCAGAGGCTGGTTTCACAGGCGATGTAGAGGTGGTTGCGCGGGGCCAGCAGATAGAGATGGCCGCGGGGACCAGGCCCATTCCCCTGGGATTGGAAGCTCCAGAGGTGGCCAAACCAGGGCTTGAGTTCGAGGCGGTTTTCGGCCACCTCTGGGGTGGCAGGAGCGATGCCGAAATAGCCGGCGAGAATGGTTCCAAAGCTGAGGGCCTCAGCCTGGCGCGTTTCCCCCAGCCTGGCGGTGGCGTGGAGGCTGGCGGATTCTTGGATTTCGCGATCGAGGCCATGGCGCATTTGAAAAGCCAGGGCCCGTCGATCCACAAGGTCGTAAACGGAGCAGAGAAATCGATGCCGCAGGTAGAGATCCGTCACGAGGCTCAAGTTGGCCTGGCCTGGCTTGAGCAGGGCCAGGGCCTTGTAAAAGGACATCAACAGCGCCTCACCCAGGCCTGCCTGAACCTCCAGGCTGAAATCGCCGGGTTGCAGGCCGTCAATGCCGCTTGCTAGTTCCTGGGCCGCTTGGCTTGTGAAACGATCGGAGACGCCGATCACATCAACGAGCCCATAGGCCAGCGTCGCCAGCCGTTCTTTGGACGGTTTTCTTTCAGGGGACGGTTTGCGTTCAGGAGGTGGTGTCATTGGGGCGTCCCCCCAATCTGAAGCTTGTAGTCGCACCAGATCCGAATGCGGTCTTCGCCAAAGACCAGCCCGGGCCGCTGGGGCAATAGGCTGGCCACCTCGACCGGAGCACTGCGAAGCATCGGCAACGCCTGGAGGCGCGTTTGAAGCGTTCCAAAGAGGCTGGCGCTTAAGGCGGGTTCGCCCAGGCCGATCACGCGCCAACGGAGCTGGTCTTGCAAATGGTGCAGGACCAGGCCATGGCCGCAGTTATGGGCCCCAACGGCGTTGATGTGGTCGAGAAGAATCCGGATCAGCTTGCGCCGTTCCTTGTTGAAGAAGCGCAGAATCACGATCACCAGATCCTCGGAGCTGTGACAAATCCGATCGGGGTGGGCCAGATCAAAGACGCGAATATCGTTGTCCAGGCAGCGTTGGGGTTCCAGGTTCACGATGGCTGCGGCAATCAGGTGATAGATCGCGGCAAGGACGAGGGATTGGTGCTCCATCGTCTCCGAGCTTGTGAGTAGGAGCGCTTCGTAGGAAAAGTCGATCCAGTCGCGCCTGCGCAGGGCGGCCATGCTTTTCCAGTAGCGGAACCAGTCATTGCTGGGCTCGCGCTCGAGGGCCCTGGAAAATTCCGCATAGCCATCCCCGCCCCCCATCTCGGCCAGCAATCCCCGCAGGCCATGTAGCCAGGGATTGGCCGGCTCGTGGCCTTCGAGCCGTCCGATTACCAGTTGCAGGCCGGCCATGTCCCCTGCTCTGTGGGCATGGAGCCCCTGCTCGAGGATCTGCCCTGCCATCAATCCGGGCCTGGCCACGGCCTGGGCGCCATCCAGCTGCGACAGGGGTGCGACAAACAGCGTGTCGATGTCCCCCAGCAGCTGGCCGCCACCGAGGGTGGTGATCAAGTCGATGAGCTCCTGCCAGCGTTCTGGATCCTTGGGCTTGAGCAGGAGGGCGCGGCGCAGCCGCGGTAAATCGGCGATGGACTCCATGGTCAACGCTGAAAGTTGGCCACGAGCACTCCGGGTAGATCCGCTCCGAGCACCCCGTATTTCCAGCTGCTGATCAGGTGGATCGCTACCGACCGGAAGCCAATGGTGGCGGCCAGATCAAGGATCTCCCAACCCGGAATCTGATACACCAACGAGCCCCGGGTCGGACGGATCGGATCGCCGTGATATTCCGGTTCGCCGCGAAAGAGCACCGGCTCCTTGTGGCTCACGTATTCCGCCTTGATCACGCTCTCCTGTTGGCCATAGGCCATGGGAAAGGTGGCAACGAGGCGTCCATCAGACTTCAAGACGCGATGGATTTCCTCCAGGGCCTTGGGCAAGTTGTAGACGTGCTCAAACACCTCATTGCAGATCACCAGATCGAAGCTTCCTGCCGCATAGCTCAAGGCGCAGAGGTCTTGATGGGCCCGATCGCCTGCAGGGGAGAGTTCCGCGTCTTGGAGAAAGTCACTCAGGGTGAGCCGTTGGGGGATCAGGCGGCGTAGCCAGGCGGCAAAGGTCGTGGCCGCCTCCGGCATGTAGACCTCCTTGCGGTTCAAGCTGCCCGGTGACTCCCCCAGGTGCTCCAGTAGACGGGTGAGGCCCCGATGGCGTGACAGGCATCCGGAGGCTTCCAGCGACTCCCGCAGGTTGGTTCCGGCCAGGGCGATCTCCCTGGGTTCAATGAGCTGTTGGGTGAGCGGTTCGAAGATGCCAAGCAAGGTCACGCAGGTGGTGGCTGCATCGATGTGTTTCCCCAGGCGCATCAGCTCTGGCAATTGCTCCTTGAACTGGTCGAAGCTGTCAAAGCGCCGATGGTCATCGTGCAGCGCCAGCAGCTCGGGCCGTAGCGCGGGCAGTACTGCGGGCTTGGCAACAGCGTGCACACCGGAAAGGCCCATGGCGGGGGGATGCCAATGGGTTCAGTGTGTTCATGGTTTGGTGTCCTGACGGCTTGACGCAGCGGCCGGTAGGCATTGCCAGCGATCGGCCCGGCGTTGGAGCATGCGCCACCCCTGGCTCGCCGGCTGCTCTAAGCCAAAGCGGGCATGCAGGTTGGGCCCAATGGCTATGGCGATGCAGCCATATCGCTGTTGGACGGCATGGCAGAGCGGCAGGTCGTAGGCGCCACAGGCGGTGAGGAACACTGTGAAGGGCAACGCGCTGGCCTTGTCTTCGATGGTCTGCAGGCATAGGGCCAGGCTGGCCTCAAACCCTTGATCGGGGCGGTGTGGATACAGGGAGTCGGGCCCCTGCAAACAACGCAGCCCGTAGGGGGCGATGGGCAGGTCGGTGAACAGATCAAAGGCCCGACCACTGCGGTGTTGCGCCTCCACCTCCGCGGCCAGGGGGCTGATGAGCAGCACTTCCTGGCCAGCTAGGCAGTGGTATAAGGCCGCTTCCCCAGGCCAGCTCACGAGGCTGGGTAGCTTTCCCTGCTCCTGAATGAGGCCTTGCAGCACGGCAAAGAGGGCATTGACGGGGAGTTGGGGATCCAGCACCAGCTGGGCTTTGGCCAGGAGGGCCAGGCTCGGTTCCGCCCAGGCGGCAAGACTGGCGAATGGGTTGGCGGCATGGGCATAGAAGCCCTCCTCCACCTGGAGTTGGCAAAGGCTCTCCAGGGCATTGCCCGGGTCGCCCCCCTCCTGGTGTGGTTGCTGGGCCATGAAGCTGGGGTCGTGGTGATGGCGGCGGATGGTGCCAAGGGCGCTCTCCATTCCCTCGCGATCCATTAGCCAGCTGCGCAGGCCGGCCAGCTGAATCGCGCTGGGTTGCACAACGCAGTGGCCGGCTTCAAACACCGCCGCTGGAATAGCGGCTGGGAGCAACGGACATCCCAGGGCTCCGGGGCCACCGCAGCGGTTCCAGATGCCCTGGGCCCAGCCCACGGCTGTGCAGTCCGTTTGGCTAAGGCTTCCCCCTGATCCCCACAGGTGGGCTAGGGATTCCAGCAGGCTGGCTAGGGGCTGGCGCAGGCGAAAACTGCGCTCGGTTGCTGGGGCCTGCAGGGGTTGAAAGAACGCCTCGATTCCCCGCTGCAACGCTTTGGGATCTGCAGCCCCGGGGCTGGTGAGGGCGGCCAGGTTGAGGTCGAGTCGCCCCGGGCTGTGGGGTAGGGCCCGGGCTCCTGGGACCCACACCAGGCCCAGGTCCACCGGTGGGG
>CAIYSK010000335.1 GCA_903928835.1 uncultured cyanobacterium | reverse complement strand
TACCAGTGGACAGCCAAGGACCTGCCCCTGGCGGATTTGTGGTTGGCCGTGGGCGCAAAACGACGGCCCCAATTTGTCCAAGGAGCCCTGACTGGCCGCGGCCAACTCTCCTTCCAACCCTTGGCCTTTCAGGGGACTGCCAGCTTGGATCGGCCCGTTTTCCTTGGGGTCTGGGCCCGGTCGGCGGCCATCCAGGGGCACTACGCCAACCGTCGCTTTCAGGCCCATGGATCGATCAATCCCCTCGATGATGGCGTCCTCACGGTCGATTGGCGCGGCACCTGGCAGGGGCCCTTCCGGGCCACGGTTCAGGCCCGTCAGCTGTCTGATCGTTTCCTGCGCCAGCTGGTGGCCGCCTGGCCCCAATGGCAGGGCTTGGGCCCGGGCCCATCCGGGCGGGCCAGCGATATCGGCCTTCTCGTCATCGACAGTCTTGGCAAAACCCTGCAGCAGCAGTTGGCCCTCCTGGCGTCGGCCAAGCAGGGGGTTGCAACGGCCCTGCAACAGGAACAGCTCAGTCGCACGCCCCTCCAACGGCTCGAGGCGATTGGGGGGAAAATCGATGCCGATCTGTCCTTGGCTGGACCCAGCCTGGCGGCGGCCAGGGCCGATCTGGCGGCTAAGGCCCATCTGTGGATCAAAACCCAAGACCGGGATTCAACCCTCACCGAGCAGCCGATTGTTGTCAGTTTCCAGGGCCCCCTGTCCCAAGGCGATGGCCACTTCAGCATCAGCTCCCTGCCGCTCTCGCTGATCGCCCTGCTGACGCCCGTGCCCGTTGGCCTGCGGGGCAGTCTCCAGGCCGAGGGGCTTTACGGCCTTGGCAGGCGTCGGCCCCAATTCAGCCTGACCCTTGGGCTCAGCGATGCCAGGCTTGGCAGCACCGACCTCGACCTGCAACGGGGCTCGGTGATTTTGCAGGGCAATCGGCTTGTGCTGGATCTCGCCTTGCATGGCGCCGGGGTCAAGAACACCCTCGACCTGGCGGGAACCATTCCCCTCGATCCAGCTGAGCAGGGGCTTGAGCTGCGGCTGGCCAGTCGCGACGACGGGCTGGTGTTCCTCACCAACCTTGCCGAACCGTCGGTGGATTGGAAGCGGGGGCGTCTCGATCTGCAGCTGTTGGTGAGGGGCAGCCAGCAAGACCCCATCGCCAATGGATTCTTCCGGGTTCAGGGAGCGGAACTCGTCTGCTTTGGCCAGCGCGTGGAGGCGGTGGATGCCCTGGCCTTGTTTGATTTCCAGCAGCTGGTTCTTCAGAACTTCAGCGCTCGCGTTGGCTCCACGGGCTTGATCACGGCCCAGGGCAGCTTGGGCCTGCTCCATCCGATTGCCCCCAACTCCCAACAGACCAGGGCCCCAGGCATCCGGATCACGGTCAAGGCTGTGCCCTTCAGCCTGCCGCGCATCAAGGCCTTGGCCAATGGCGAGGTGGAGATTGGGGGCAGTCTCAACGCCATGGCCATGGGCGGCCAATTGGCGATTTCCAATGGCAGCATCAATGTGGCCCCGAGCGAAATGGCCCCTGCAGCGCGGGCGGGCAAACCCGTGGGCTCCGTTGCTGAATTACTGGAGGACCGCTGGACATTTGACCAGCCCCTGGTGCTCCTAGGCCCCGACGTACCGAGCCTGTCGAGTGAGGCCGTAGGGACGTTGGTTCCACGCTTCCCAGCCCTTGGATTCAAGGACCTCCGTTTCAGCCTGGGACCTGACCTGACGGTGGGCGTTCCCAACCTGGCCAGTTTTGCCACTGAAGGTTCCCTGCGCCTGAATGGCCGGCTCGACCCATCCCTGACGGCATCAGGGGTGGTGAGGCTGAAGCGCGGACGCCTCAACCTGTTTACGACCACTTTCAGCTTGGATCCTGATACCCCCAACGTGGCGGTCTTCACCCCGTCGATGGGACTGATCCCCTACTTGGATATTGCTCTTCGTACCAGGGTTTCCGACAGCCTCAAGCTGCCAGGAAACACCCTTGGTTCGCCCTTGGGGCCCTCCCTGACCGATTTCGCCACCCAGGGCAGCTTGAGCTCCTTGGATCAGCTCAATTTGGTGCGGGTCTACATCAGCGTGAGTGGTCCGGCGGATCAGCTCGCCCGTAACCTTCGCCTGCGCAGTTCCCCGCCCCTGTCCGAGGAACGGTTGTTAGCCCTCATTGGTGGTAACTCCCTGGCCGGTCTTGCGGCCGGTCAAGCTGGGGCGGCCCTGGCGACAGCCCTGGGGCAAACCCTTCTCTCTCCGATCCTCGGCACCGTGAGTGATGCCCTTGGCCAGAGGGTGAGCTTTGCCCTTTTCCCCACATTTGCCAATCCGACTGTGAATTCCGTTGCTGCCCAACGCTCGGGCAGGCTTCCGACCCAATTGGTGCTGGGTTCCGAGATCGGCTTGGACATCACTGAACGCTTTAATGCTTCGGTCTTGGCGGCGCCCAACCGTTCAGACATCCCCCCCCAGCTCAACCTGAATTACAAAGCTTCCGAACTGATCAATCTCCAGGGAACGATTGACGGGCAGGGAGCGTTGGGGGCCCAGTTGCAACTCTTCCTGCGTTTTTAACGGCCGATCCGATGGAGCAGGACCAGCTGATTGGTGTTGATATCGGTGGTACGGCGATCAAGCTGGGCCGATTTTGCTGCGATGGCTCCCTGGTGCAGGCCTTGGAGATTCCCACCCCCCAGCCGGCGATGCCAGGGGGCGTCACCATGGCGATTGCCGAGGCGGTTCAGGCGTTGGATCCCGATCGGCTGTCTACCAGGGTTGGCATTGGCCATCCCGGCCCCAGCGATCGCTGGGGTCGTATTGCCCGCGTGGCCATCAACCTGCCCGGTTGGCTGGATGTGCCCCTGGCTGATTGGCTTGAGCCCAAGCTCGATCGACGGGTGACCACCGCCAATGACGCCAATTGCGCCCTGGTTGGTGAGCATTGGTTGGGCGCTGCCCAGCAAGCTGCCGATGTGTTGTTGCTCACCCTGGGCACCGGTGTGGGGGGTGGGGTGCTGTTGGCGGGTGAGCTGTTTACCGGCCGCAGTGGTGCGGCGCCTGAACCTGGCTTGATTGGCATCAATCCCGACGGCCCCCCTTGCCATAGCGGCAACCGGGGCTCCTTAGAGCAGTACTGCAGCATTGCCGGATTGGGGCGCTTGAGCCCCTTGGATCCCGCTGTGTTGTGTGAGCAGGCTGATGCGGGGGTGGTTGGGGCCCAGGCGATTTGGCGCAGCTACGGCCGGCTGTTGGGGATTGGCTTGAGTTCCTTGATCTATCAATTCACACCGGAGTTGGTGCTGATTGGTGGGGGATTGAGTGCGGCAAGTCACCATTTTTTGCCTGCGGCTTGGGAGGAGATCACCCAGCGGGTCTCCCCCGTAAGCCGGGAAGGATTGGCGATGGAGCGCTGCCAGCTTGGCAACGGTGCAGGCCGCCTCGGCGCAGCCAAGTTGGCGCTGGACCGCTTCCCGCTGGAGCGCGTGCTCCCGGACGGCTTGGGATGATGGCGAGATGACGTCTTTAGTGATGGCGGTTCCGGACCCCAGTCCTGCCCTGCTCGAGCGCGCTGCTGGCGTGCGCCGGAGTGCCATGGCCTTGGGTCAGTGCAGTGATGGCCAGCGCCAAGCGGCGGTCCTGGCCATGGCGGATGCCCTCGACGCTGCCCGCCCGGAAATCCTGGCGGCCAATGTCGCTGATTTAGACGCTGCCGCCGCTGACGGCCTTCCTGCTGCGTTGGTGGCCAGGCTCAAATTGGATGGCCCCAAGCTCGATGGAGCCATTGCCAGTGTTCGCCAGGTGGCGGCCTTGGCCGATCCGCTGGGCCAACGGCAGCTCCATTGCGAACTTGATGAGGGGCTGGTGCTTGAGCGGGTCTCCGTGCCCCTTGGGGTTCTGGGGGTGATTTTTGAGGCTCGCCCCGATGCGGTCATGCAGATCGCCTCCCTCGCCATCCGCTCGGGCAATGGGGCCCTGCTCAAGGGCGGACGGGAGGCCAACCGGAGCTGCACGGCGATTCTTTCGGCCCTGCGCCAGGGCCTGGCCAACAGTGAGGTGTCGCCCCAGGCTCTGGAGCTCCTCACCAGCAGGGAGGAAAGCCTGGGCCTCCTGAAGCTGGATGGCCTGGTGGACCTGATTATTCCCAGGGGATCGAACGAGCTGGTGCGCTTCATCCAAGACAACACCCGCATTCCCGTGCTGGGCCATGCCGATGGGGTCTGTCACCTGTTTGTGGATCGCTCCGCCGATTTGAGCCTGGCCCTGCGGGTGGCCCTGGATTCCAAAACCCAATACCCGGCGGCCTGCAATGCCATCGAAACCCTGTTGGTGCACCAGGCCATCTCTAGGGAGTTTGTGCCCATGGTGGTTGGGGCCTTCACGGCCGCTGGGGTGGAGTTGCGGGGGGATTCAGCGGCAGTTGCCCTTGGCGTCAGCCATGCTGCCACCGAGGAGGACTGGACGACCGAGTACTCCGACCTGATTCTTGCCATCAAGGTGGTGCCCGATCTCGAGGCTGCCCTCGAGCACATTCGCGCCTTTGGCTCCCGCCATACCGATGCCATCTGCACGGCCGATGGGGCCTCGGCCGATCGCTTTTTGGCCTCCGTGGACAGTGCCGGCGTCTATCTCAATTGCTCCACGCGCTTTGCCGATGGCTTCCGCTACGGCTTCGGCGCCGAGGTGGGCATCAGCACCCAAACCCTGCCGCCCCGGGGGCCCGTGGGCTTGGAGGGTTTGGTCACTTACCGCTATCGCCTGCGGGGCGAGGGGCATATTGCCGCCGATTACGCCAGTGGTGCCAGAGCTTTTCTGCACCGCTCCCTCCCCCTTTAGCCATGGCCGTTGCCCCCTAGCCATGGTCGTTCAACGCGATTGCCTCCATGTGAGGGGGCTGAAGCTCTGGAGCCACGTGGGGGTGATCCCCTTTGAGCAACTTGAGGGTCAATGGTTTGAACTCGATCTCCGCCTTGGCGTTGACTGCAGCGCCATCGCCAGCAGTGATGCCTTGGGGGACACCCTCGATTACAGCCAAGTGATTGCAGCCCTGCAGCGCCAGGCCCGGGAGCTGCGCTGTCAAACCATTGAGTTCTACAGCGAGCGCATTCTCGACCTGGTTGAGCAGCTCTATGGGGCGATCCCGATCCATTTGCAACTAAGCAAATGCCAGGCTCCAGTGCCGGGTTTTGGTGGGCTTGTGGCCATTGAGCGCTACCGCCGCTGGTGACCGTGAGGGGGGCCTTGGTGGCGGTCTAAAGGCAGAGGAGAAAGCCATCGCGGCGATGGAAATCCGCTTCCGATCCTCCGTGGTTGAGGGCCCAGTAGCTGATGGGTCCCTGTTTGAGCTGAATCACAGCGCAGATGGCAACATCGAGGTTGGGGAATGTCTTCAGATCTGCTGGCAATGGACAAGCCAAATGGAGCTCGAGCTGATTGGCTTTGCTGTGAATTGTACTGGCGAGGTCTTGATAGGCCAGGTCGGGAGTGAGGTTACTTCTGTAAGCACTGAGCTTGTAGATGTTCCAGTCCCCATTGGGGGATAGGTTGAACTCCCAATAGGGCGACATTTCCTTTTCGCCGATGAATAATTCCAAGCAGGTGGTCGTCCAGAGTTCGTCGCGACGGACTGGTGGATTTTTTCTCTGGGGAATGACTATGGCATTCAGGTCGCCGGTTATTTGGTAATGAATCTGGATGGTTTCAGCATTGGGTCGAGCGATGTGCCCCCCCACGCTGAGATTGAATTCAACAGGCAGTGGATCGAATGGAGTCAGCTGAAATTGCAGGACTGGGCTAGTTTGGGTTGGAATGGGGTTGGTCAAGGCCGCAATCGCTCCACAATTGAGCGGATGCTGCTTTCCTGTTGTTCAATACTTTCAACCAGCTTGAACTGCACCTGGGCCCGATGGAGGTTGTGGTCAGGACGATTGACCTTGAAATAGACATTGCCCGCCAGATGGTCGGTTAGAAATCTCAGGCCCAATTCAAAGGTGATCAGGTGAATGGCGTCGTAGATGTAGTCAAAGTCGTGGTTATTGAGTGTTCCTTTTGCGGCGGAGAGGTAGCCCTCTAGAATGGCTTGGCATAGCCCTAGATCAAAGAACACTGCGTTGATGTCTTCGCTCTCTTCGCCCTGGCGATTGCAGCCAGATCGGCAACAGTCGCCGATGTCATAGTGCACGAGTCCCGGCTTGACCGTATCCAGGTCGATCATGGCGAGGGCGCACCCAGATGTGCTGCAAAGCATCACATTGTTGACCTTGGGGTCGCCGTGGATCGGCCTCGATTGAAGTTCGCCCCTGGCCAGGGCGGCTTCGAGCACATCGATCCGCCCAGCCCTCTGATCGACAAACTTCAGGCAGGTTTCCAGCTCTTGAGAGATGGGGGCGTTTGGGGTTGCCAAGGCTTCTGCCAGCCCATTCTGAAAGGTCTGGAAGTAGCCAGGAGTCACATGGAAGCCTGGCAAGGTATCGGCTAACGCGTCAGTTGGGATATCACTGACCAAGTGGTGAAACACCCCTAGGGCGCGCCCAACTTGTTGGGCCTCCTGGGTTGATCCGATGGTTTGAAGTGTCTGGGCGTTCTCCACAAAGGTGAGCATGCGCCAGAACTGGCCCTCCCGCTCCAGCCAGGTTTGGTCTGAATTGCGGATCGGAATCGCCGTTGGCATCACCCAATCTTTGTCTAAGGGGTGCGAGGCCACGTGGTTGGCCAGCACGTTGATATTGGCCATCACCAGTTCAGGCCGGGGGAAGACAGCTGTGTTGATGCGTTGCATCACATAGCGCCGCAGGAGTTGCTCCTGCAGGATTTGGTCCTGAAAGATGTTCTCTTGGCAGGTCACTTGATAGGTTTCATTCACATTGCCCTCCCCCAGGGGGGTGATGCTGATGATCACGCCCCCAATCTGGAATTGGGTTGCAATGGCCTTGAGAACGTCCAGAACTCGGCTCTCCAGTAGGTAGCAAGACGGCGCGATCCTGGCATGAGTGACAGGCACGGGTCCGTAGGATCTTTCTAGGCCGGGATCTCGGTGAGTGCAGCCCTTGACGCCATGATCAACCCCTCGCGGCTGCGTGTGATTGCCGTGGGCAAAGTCCGCAAGCGTTGGGTGAGTGATGGTCTTGCCCTCTACCTCAAGCGGCTTCCTGGCCTGGGCATTGTTGAAGTCAAGGATTCCACCCCTGAGAAAGAGGCTGACGCCATCTGGGCCCTCCTACTGCCCGGAGAGCGCCTCGTGGTTCTGACTGAAGAGGGGGGCCATTTTGATTCGGTGGGGTTTGCCCATTGGCTTGATGGCCTGGCCTCCGATCGCATCGCCCTGGTGATCGGTGGGGCGGAGGGATTGGCCCCTTCGCTGAAGGCCAAGGCCATGGCGATGCTCAGTCTCTCGCCGATGACGTTTCCCCACGAGCTTGCTCGGCTGCTCTTGGTGGAGCAGATCTATCGGGGGGTGACGATCCTGCAAGGTGGCCCCTACCACAAGGCCTAACTATGGGGAGCATGCAGACGACGCCCCTGGTGCTTGTGCACGGTCTTTGGGATACCCCCGAACTGTTTCGCCGGTTGGAGGCCCGTTTGGCTGGGCGGCGTCCGGACCTTTGGATTCCCCATCTGCCCCATGGTTTGGGCTTCCCACCCCTTGAGGTGCTGGCGCAACGCCTGGGCGATGGGATCGAGGAGCGCTTTGGGCCCGATCAGCCCATTGATCTGCTTGGGTTCTCCATGGGTGGCGTTGTGGCCCGCACCTGGCTCCAGTGGCGTGGCGGCCATTGCCGTACCCGCCGGTTTTGGTGCGTCGGTAGTCCCCAGCGGGGGACATTGGCCGCCCAATTGGTGCCCCGGATGCTCTTGGCCGGCATCG
>CAIYSK010000334.1 GCA_903928835.1 uncultured cyanobacterium | reverse complement strand
CCAGACGCCTCAGCCGCGTCCACCAGGGCCTGATCCAAGCGGGCCCTCGACAAAACCCGGCCAGAGCCCAGGGCGATCGGGCTCACCAAACCAGCCACCCCCAGCTCCAGTGAGCCCAGGACCAGGCCGCCCTGGCCCGCCACCAGAGGTGCAAGACCAGCGGCATCAAGGGCTGCCAGGGCCTGGGGACTGAGGCAAGCCCCACAGACTTTCCAGCGCGGGAAGACCCGCTGCTCCACCAGCAACACCCGCACGCCGCGACGGGCGAGGCCATGGGCCGCAAGAGAGCCGGCCAGTCCGGCACCGACCACCACCACATCCCACTCAGGCGTTGGGGACATCTCGGCTCCAGGAGAGCAGGAAGCGCTCGGGCCAGAAACGGCTGATCCGGGCGCCCGCCAAGCCAGCGGCGGTGGCCAGATGGGCCACTTCATCGAGCTGAAAGGCTCCCCCCACCGAGAGGGGGCCATCGATGTGCACGATCGCTGAGCGGCTCAGCAACCGGGTGCCGATCCAGGTGAGCAGGAGATCCAGGCGACTGCGGATCAGATCGTGCACCAACAGTTGATCGAGGGTGGCGGCGGCCATGGAGCGCAGGAGGGTTTCCGCATTGGACTCCCTGAGGTGGTGCAGAAACAGCGATGTGGTGATGAGGTGATAGCCACCGGGGAGCGGGGCAGCGATCGCATCAGCCTGAAAAAAATGGGCCTCCAGGCCCTCCTCCCGGGCCGCTGCGCTGGCGAGGGCGACGGCTTCGGCGCTGATGTCGCAGCCATGCACCTCCAGATCAATCCCCTCCCGCCTGCCCTGGCGAGCGATGGCCCGCACCGTGTCGCCTCCGCCGCAGGCCACATCCAGGATGCGCAACCGCCGCGAAGGGTCCTGGCTCGCCAGGCGCCGGATGGCGGGAAAGAAGCAGCTGGCACTGCGGGTCAACGCATTGATCCGGGCGAGGCCAAGCAGGGCCGCCTGGTGGGCCTGGGGATCAAGGCCGGGCTGGTCCATCACCTCGGGCCTCAGCTGCCGCTGGCCAAGCTGACTCCACAAGACTGGTAATGGCACCGCAAGGGCGGCCTGAAGATTTGAGGGCGTGGGCTCCAAACAGCTCCCTTGAGTGTTTCGGTGATACCCCACCCTAGGAACGCTGCTCCTTTAGGTCCGTGTCCTCAAAAAGGGGAGACCTTTGCCCATCCCTAGCAATAGGGCGGCCCGATGGAAAACTCCCGAGCATTGCGCACCTGATGAATTGCGCACTCAGAAAAGTCCAAGGGGGGAGCGAAGGGAGCACGACTTCCCAGAGCAACGAATACCAGTCTCGAAGCGAGAGCAACCTGGCAAAAGAGATACTGGCATCGTTAGCGGTCGAAGGGAAAACGGTGGTGCACGGGCCGTGCAGGGGCGTCCCTAGAAGGCAGCATGAGAAGCCGCAAGGGTGCACTACGAAGAATATTGCAGCTGCTGATCAAGCAATCGCCAATGGCATTAATAAGATAGATCTTCCT
>CAIYSK010000333.1 GCA_903928835.1 uncultured cyanobacterium | reverse complement strand
CTCCCGCTGATGGATCAGGCTGCGGGCACTGGCGTACACGAATTCGATCGGATCCTCAATGGTGAGGATGTGTTCGGAGCGGGTTTGGTTGATGTGCTCTAGCAGTGCCGCCAGGGTGGTGGTTTTGCCGGATCCGGTGGGTCCTGTCACCAGCAGCAGGCCCCGGGGTTTGCGGCCCATCGCCTCGACAACCGGGGGCATGCCCAGGCTGTCGAGTTGGGGAATGTGGCTGCCTAGGGCCCGCAGGCAGGCGGCGTAGGTGCCCCGTTGGCGGTACACGTTGACCCGAAAGCGGGAGACCCCCTTGAGTCCATAGGAGCAGTCCAGTTCCCAGGACTGCTCCAGCTGCTTGCGCTGGGCGTTGTTCAGCAAGGAAAAGATCAGTCGGTTGCACTGCTCTTCATCCAGCACTTGCTCCCGAATGGGTCGCAGGTGGCCGCTAAAGCGTCCGTAGGGCGCCTGGCCAGCTGCTAGGTGAAGGTCGCTGCCGCCACCTTCCACCAGTTCTTGCATCAAGTCTTCGATCTGGAGCTCCATCGGGCTAGCTCCGCCAGTAGTTACCCAAGATTAAACGTTAATTCCGAACCGTTAGACAGTACGGACATTCCAGCCATTCGTCCCTCAATCCTGCCCCACAGCTGCGACAGGTGAGGCCGCTGAGGGACCGGGCCCGGCGCTCCGATTCCAGCCCCGCATCGGTGAGCAGCATTCGCTCGACCTCTTCGAGGGTGGTGTGCCCCTGGCGCACAAGTTCCAGGCCGTACCCCAACAGGGTTTGCATTCCGCTTTCGAGGGCCAGGCGCCGCAGCACATCGGTGCTCGCCCGCTTGGCCACGGCCGCGGCGATGGTTTCGGTCATGTTGAGGATCTCGTAGACCCCCACCCGGCCCTTGTAGCCATTGCCTTGGCAGTGGGAACATGCTTCTGGGTGCTGGTCTTGCGTATGGGCCCTGTAGAAGGTGACTGCCGTTTCATGGCTGGCCAGTAGGCCAAAGCGGCCCAGGTCCTCGCTGCTGGGTTGGTAGGCGATGCGGCAATGGCTGCACACCCGCCGCAACAGTCGCTGGGAGACGATCCCGATCAGGGAGGCACTCACCATGAAGGGTTCCACGCCCATCTCATCGAGGCGGGCAATGGCGCTGGCTGCGTCGTTGCAGTGCAGGGTGGTGAGTACCAAGTGGCCGGTGAGGGCGGCTTCGGTGGCGGTTTTGGCGGTTTCGATGTCGCGGGTTTCCCCCACCAGCAGCACGTCCGGGTCCTGGCGCATGAAGGCCCTCAGGGCGGTGCTGAAGTCGAGACCTTTGTCGCGGTTCACCTGGGTTTGGGTGATGCCCTGCAGGGTGTATTCGATCGGGTCTTCCACCGTGGAGATGTTGATGCCCGGGTCGTTGCGCTCCGAGAGCAGGGCATAGAGGGTGGTGGATTTGCCAGAGCCGGTGGGCCCTGTCACCAGAATCATCCCGAAGGGCTTTGATCCCAGGGCCCGCAGGGCGGCGCGGGCACCGCTGTCGGTGATCAAGGTCTCGAGGCCCAGCTGGGTGGCACCGCTATCTAGCAATCGAAGGCACACCTTTTCACCGTGACGGCTGGGCAGGGTGCTGACCCGGAAGTCCATGGTGCGGCCTCGATAGTTGCGCCGAATCCGGCCGTCCTGGGGAAGGCGTCGCTCGGCGATGTCCAGGTCGGCCATAATTTTGAAGCGGGAAGTGATCGCTGGCACCAGGGTCTTGGGCAGGCCCTCGAGCTGCTTATGCAGCACCCCATCGATCCGGAAGCGGATTTCCAAGCCCGATTCCTGGGGCTCCACGTGGATGTCGCTACAGCCGGCCTCGAGCGCTGCTACCAGGATCCTGTCCACCAGGCTCACCACCGGGGAGGAATTGGCGGCCCCCGAGGACACCTCCAGTTCATCAGGATCTTGATGGGTTGTCAGCGCGCCATCGGCCACGGGTAAGGCCAGGCCCTCGATCCAGGAGCGTGCCAGCTCCGGAGAGGGGGCCGAAGCTTCGCCAGGAGGAGGCGAAGCCTCACCCAGGTTTTGTAGGGCTCCCAACGCTTCGGTCAGATCGTCGGCCAGGGCCAGGCCGAAACTGGCTTGATCCTCGCGTAGCTGCAGGGCTTGGAGCAGGCGCTGGCGTTGCTCGGCTCCCCAATGGGTGGGAACGGCCAAGCGCAGCACGCCATTCAGGTTGCTCAGGGGCATGGCCCCCCACTCCATCCAGTGCCGGGGGGACCGCGGTCCTTCAGCTTGGATTAGCTGGCGGTCGGCCTTGCCTAGGTCGTTCGGTGCGAGGACGGGTTGCTGGAGCAGCAATTCCACCTCGAACCTCTGCTGCTCACGGCTGATGGCGTCTGGGACTGGTCGTAATTGGGAAAGGGTCATGGGCAAAAGGTGCGGGCTTCCGCCGCTTGTGGGAGGTGCGCATTGCCCTCCAACATGTCTAAATCTGAATTGTGCCTCCGTCAGCCATGAGCGGTGACTTCTCCATGAGCGGTGACAGCAACGGCGAGACCAATCTCGAGCCGACCACCCAGAACGTCTGCGATCCCCATGGGGAGGCCTCGGGCGAGGGCCCGGCTGAAGGGGCCCCAGCTGATAGTGCTGGCGACCCCGGCCTCCCACCAGTTGAAGAGGCTGGATCTGGAGATCGGGCCTCCCAGCTCGAGGGCCAGCTCGCTGCCCTGAGGGCAGAGCACGAAGCCCTCAACGGCCAGTACATGCGTCTGGCTGCGGACTTCGACAACTTTCGCAAGCGCCAGAGTCGCGACAGCGACGACCAGCGGCTGCAGATCACCTGCACCACCTTGGGAGAAATTCTCCCGGTGGTCGATAACTTCGATCGGGCCCGTCAGCAGCTCAATCCCCAGCACGAGGAGGCCCAGACGCTGCACCGCAGCTACCAGGGCCTTTACAAGCAACTGGTGGACGTGTTCAAGCAGCTGGGGGTTTCACCGATGCGGGTTGAGGGAGAGGCCTTTGATCCCAGCCTCCATGAGGCCGTTCTGCGCGAGCCCAGTGATGACCATCCCGATGGGGTGGTGATTGAGGAGCTGCAACGGGGTTACCACCTCAACGGCCGGGTGCTGCGCCATGCCCTGGTGAAGGTTTCGATGGGTCCTGGTCCCACCGGCGGTGCAGCGCCTGCTGCGCAAGCCGATGCCCCTGGGGAGCAGGTCGGCTAATGGCCGATTACTACGACCTGCTTGGGGTTAGCCGTGATGCTGACCCCGAAACCCTGAAGCGCTCCTATCGGCGGCTGGCGCGCCAATACCACCCTGATGTCAACAAGGATCCCGGCGCCGAAGACAAGTTCAAGGAGATCGGCCAGGCCTACGAGGTGCTCAGCGATCCCCAAACCAGGGCCCGCTACGACCAGTTCGGCGAGGCGGGTCTCGGCGGCGGCGGCGGCATGCCCGACATGGGCGACATGGGCGGCTTTGCCGATCTGTTTGAACCCTTTTTCAGTGGCTTTGGTGGTGCCCAGCAGGGCGGTGGCGGGCAGCGGCGGCGGGGGCCGCGCCAAGGTGATGACCTGCGGCTCGATTTAACGATCAGCTTCCAAGAGGCTGTTTTCGGCATCGAAAAGGAGGTGCAGATCCGCCACTTGGAAACGTGCACCACCTGCAAGGGATCGGGGGCTAAGGCCGGCAGTGGACCCACCACCTGCGGCACCTGCAGTGGGCAGGGTCAGGTGCGCCGTGCCACACGCACCCCTTTTGGCAGCTTCACCCAGGTGGCGCCATGCCCGAGCTGTGAGGGCTCAGGTCAAGTGATTGCTGATCCCTGCAATGCCTGTGGTGGACAGGGTTTGCAGCAGGTGCGCAAAAAGCTCCGGATCAATATTCCCGCCGGTGTCGACACCGGCACCCGGCTACGGGTGGCCAACGAGGGCAACGCAGGCCAGAGGGGTGGTCCGTCCGGGGATCTGTATGTGTTCCTCAGTGCTCAATCCCACGGCCAACTCAGGCGGGAAGGGATCAACATCGCTTCAGAAATCAGCCTGAATTATCTCCAGGCGATTCTCGGCGACACCATTGAGGTGGAAACGGTGGATGGGCTTGAGCAGCTCAAGATCCCCCCGGGAACCCAACCAGGGACGGTGCTGACCCTCACCGGGAAGGGGGTGCCAAAGCTTGGCAATCCTGTGGCCCGGGGCAACCATCTGTTCAGCGTGAAAGTGCAGTTGCCTACCAAGCTCAATACAGAAGAAAAGGAGCTTCTGCAGCAGTTGGCCTCCCATCACACCACCAAAGGTCAGAAGCACCCCCACAAGAGCGGCCTGTTTGGCGGTCTGTTCGGTTAGGGGTGGCGGATCCCCAGGTGGATCTGGATTTGCGGGGTACCCCTTGCCCCCTCAACTTCATTCGCACGCGCCTGGCCCTCGAGAAGATTCCCCTGGGAGCTGAGTTGGTGGTGGATTTGGATCGGGGTGAACCGGAGCAGATGGTGGTGAGCGGGCTGCGGGGTGAGGGTCATCGCGTCAGCGTGGGGCCCCATCCCGGCAGTGTCGATGCCGTTCGGCTTGGGATTACGCGCCTTGGGACCCCAGGCCAGGCAATCTCCGACCAGGCAATCACCGGCCATGGCGGTTGAGGCCCTGCCGGGCTTGGTGGTGGCCATGGTGGCCAATTTTTGTTGGGTGGCCTTGGATCAACCCGGCACCGGAGGGGTGGAGCGCCTGTTGTGCACCCGGCGAACCCGCCTGGGCAAAAGTGGCCAGACCATTTGCGTTGGTGATCGGGTGCGGGTGGATGGGGTCGACTGGGCCCAGGCCCGCGGGGCCGTGGCGGTCCTGGAGCCGCGCCAGAGCCTGCTGAATCGCCCGGCGGTGGCCAACGTGAGCCTGGTGGTGGTGGTGGTGGCGTTGGCCGAGCCAACCCTTGATCCGCTGCAGCTCACCCGGTTTTTGATCACGGCTGAGAGCACCGGTCAACCGGTGCTGTTGGTGTTCTCCAAGGCGGATTGCCTGCCGATGGCAGAGGTGGAAGCCTGGCGAACCCGCGCTGCCGCATGGGGCTATCCAGCCCTGGTGATCTCCTCCCAGAGCGGGATGGGCCTAGGCGCCTTGAGCAACCGCTTGGCAGAACCGGGGATTGCGGTGCTGTGTGGACCCTCCGGCGTCGGCAAAAGCAGCCTGCTCAATGCTCTGCGTCCAGAGTTGACCCTGCGGGTTGGGGCGGTCTCAGGCCGACTGCAGCGGGGGCGCCACACCACCCGGCACGTGGAGCTGTTTTCTATGGCACCTGGGGCCCTGGTGGCCGATACCCCCGGCTTCAATCGACCCCAACTGCCTGGAGATCCAGCCGAGTTATCGGCCCTCTTCCCGGAGCTTCGCCAGTGTTTGTCGCAGGGCAGCTGTCGCTTTAGTAATTGCCTGCACCAGGGCGACCCGGGCTGCGTTGTGGGCACAGCCTGGGACCGCTATGGGCTCTATAGCCAGTGCCTGGCTGATGTGATCGCGGAATCGGAACGGCAGTCACGCTCCCCAGGCCGCCCAGAATTGCCTGGCCTGCGGCAACGGGGTGGCCGCCTTGAGCCTCGCCTTGATCCGTCCTTGCGTCAAGGCTCCCGCAAGCGCCAGCGCCAGGAGGAGATGTCCGAGGACAGTTAGCCGCCGAAGCCGGGCAGGTTGAGGTTGAGGCCGCCGGTGAGCTCTTCCATCCGGCCTTTCATGGTGCCGGTGGAGAGTTCATAGGCCGCCTTCAGGGCCTCGAGAACCGCCAGTTCACTGGCCTCCTGCCCTTCTGCCAGCAGCTCGGGTGCTAGGCGCACCTTGAGCGGTTGCTGGTTGCCCGATAGCCAGACCGTGGCCCTGCCATCGCTACTGCTGGCTTCCAGCTCCATGGCATCGAGTTCTTCTTGCAGCTTTTGGGCGTTTTGCTGCAGCTCTTGGGCCTTTTTGAAGGCTTCGGTGAGCTGACCAAAGTTGGGTAGTCCGAAACCAGCCATGCCGGAGGGTCTTGCTATTTGCAGGCTAAGGGTCCGCGCGCAACCAGGGGTGGGTTAGACCCGGGGATGGTCCCGGCCTAGGCGCTTCACTTCTGGATGGAGGGTGATGCCATGGGCGGCTTGGACCCGCCGCTGTACCTCTGCGACCAGGGCAGTGATGTCGGCGGCTCTGGCTCCCCCTGTGTTGACAATGAAATTGGCATGAATGGGGGATACCTGGGCTCCGCCGATTTGCAGGCCTTTGAGCCCGAGGGTTTCGATCAGGTGGCCGGCTTTGTGGGGCTCGGGATTGCGAAACACACTGCCACAGCTGGGTTGTTGATAGGGCTGGGTACTGGTGCGACTGTGGAGATTGGCGCTGGTGCGGGCTGTGACAACGGCGGGATCGTGGCCGTGATCCAGGCGAAATCGAGCCGAAAGCACGATCAGGGGTTCGTGCTGCAGTCGGCTTTGCCGGTAGCCAAAGGCCAGGTCGCTCGCGCTCCACGTCAAGGTTTGATCGGGTTTTTGGGGGTCGAGCAGTCGTACTGAATGCAGCCATTCGGCGATGCAGCCCCCCTGGGCACCGGCATTCATCACCACAGCGCCCCCTACGGTGCCTGGGATCCCTACGGCCCATTCCAGCCCGCTTAGCCCAGCGCGGGCTGCTTTTCTGGCCAAGGTCGGGAGGGGCTCGCCCGCCTCGGCTTCAATCCAGCCTCCGCTGGCATCCAGGCAGCTGCCCTGGAGGCGTCGGTTGCACAGGGTGAGGCCTTCGAGGCCACCATCGGCAATGAGGAGGTTGGACCCCGCCCCAATGCAGTGAAGGGGAAGGCCGTGGAGCCCACTCCAGCCCACCAGGGCCCTGATGTCGCCTTGATGGGCAGGTTCGGCGAACCACTCTGCGGTGCCGCCCACCTTCCAGCTGGTGAACTCATCCAGGCCAACGCTCTGGCGCAGGCTGGGGTGATGGCTAGGGGAGGCCACCATGGCCCTTAGGCCGCCAGGGGAAAGCAGGCATCTCTGAAGACCGGAAGCCGGTTGAGCCGCTCCCAGAGGCTGTTGACATCGCCAGCCCCCATGGCCAGCACCAAATCCCCCTCAATCGAAGCGTCTGCCACTTGCCTGGCCAGTTCATCCAGGCTGGCGGCCACTTCCACCCGACTCAGGGGTGCTAGCTGTTGCACAGCCTTTGCCAGAGCCGCACTACTCACTCCCGGGATGGGGGCCTCCCCTGCGGCATAGAGGGGGGCAATCAGCACCAGGTCGGCCTGGCTGAGGGCCTGGGCAAAGCCATCGAGGAATTGGGCCGTGCGGGTGTATCGATGGGGTTGAAAGACCGCCACCAGCCGTTTGGGATTGACCGGCAGAGGGCTGCGGCCACTGGTGAGCATCAGCTGGGCCATGGCCAGGGTGGCGGCCACCTCGCTGGGGTGGTGGGCGTAGTCGTCGACCACCAGGCGGCCCTGCCAATCACCCCGGAAATCGAATCGCCGCCCTGGGGGTTTAAGGGCCGCCACGGCCTGGCGCAATTCGGCAAAGGAAACGCCTTCGATCCGGCAGGCCGCCATGGCGGCTGTGGCATTGCTGAGGTTGTGGCGGCCGGGGAGGGGCAGGTCAAACGAACCCACCTTCTGGCCTTGCTCGTAGAAATCCGCCCAGGTTCCATCACCCCGCTCTTGGGTGGCAATCGCCGCAAAAGCCACGCCCTTGGGGCTCTGGTTAGACCACCAGTACTTAGCTTTGAAATGTTGCTTGAGAACCGGGCAATCCCAGTTGGCTAAGAGGGATTTGGATCGACTGCTGAAACGTTGCAGGGTGTTGATCAGGGCCTCGAGGTTGGGGTAGTGATCGGTGTGGTCGAGCTCCACGTTGGTGAGCACCCCGAGCTGGGCCTGAAATTTCACCAGGGAGCCATCGGATTCATCGGCTTCTGCCACCAGCAGCCGACCGTCCCCCTGGCGACCGTTGCTGCCAAAGGCAGGCACGATGCCGCCGATCACGGCGGTGGGGTCGTGGTTGGTGGCGGCCAGCAGGGTGGCAATCAGGGTGCTGGTGGTGGTTTTGCCATGGCTGCCAGCCACGGCAATCGATGGCTGGGCATTGATCAGGGCTGCCAAAACATCCGAGCGGTGGCAAATGTTGAGGCCCACCCGCTGGGCTTCTAGCAATTCGGGGTTCGAAGGGGGTACAGCCGAGCTGATGACCACCAAGGGTGCCCGATCGGTGCCGCTGCGAATGGCGGCCACCGTGGAGGAGCTTTGCTGGCGGAAGACCCGCACGCCCTGGCGACGGAGTTGGTCGAGCTCGGCGTTGTCGCGGGTGTCGGATCCGCTCACCACAAAGCCCCGCTGGGCAAGAATTCCTGCGATGGCAGACATGCCGATGCCTCCAACCCCAATGAAGTGGATCGGTTGATGGCGATCAAGCAACGGGGCCAAGGGCAACTCCAAGCCAGGGATTGGGCCGCGCTCAAATTAGGCCGGCAACGCCCAGGGCACCTTTACGAGATGCTGCGCGTTCTGGCATGGTCCGGCTTGAAGCCCCGTGCCGCAAGAGGGTTCGCCAAATCATTTTCTGTATGATCTGCAGCCAAATCCCCCTTTGCTAGCGGCTTTCGCCGCGCTTTGCCATGACCATGCGCGTTGCGATCAATGGATTCGGCCGAATTGGTCGCAACTTCATGCGTTGCTGGTTGAGCCGCGGTGCCAATACGGGTATCGAGGTCGTAGGTCTCAATGACACCTCCGATCCCAGGACCAATTCCCACCTGCTCCAGTACGACTCGATGCTCGGCCGCATTCGCGACGCCGAAGTCAGCTACACGGACAACACGATCGTCGTGAATGGCAGGGAGATCAAGTGCTTCTCCGACCGCAACCCCCTCAACCTCCCTTGGAAGGAATGGGGCGTTGATCTGGTGATCGAGTCCACCGGTGTCTTCAACGATGACGTGGGCGCCAGCAAGCACCTCCAAGCCGGAGCCAAGAAGGTGATCCTGACGGCCCCTGGCAAGGGCCCCGGTGTGGGCACCTTCGTGGTTGGCGTCAACGCAGACCAATACCGCAATGAAGATTTCAACATCCTCAGCAACGCCAGCTGCACCACCAACTGCATGGCGCCGATCATCAAGGTGTTGGACCAAACCTTCGGCATCGTCAAAGGCACGATGACCACCACCCACAGCTACACGGGTGATCAGCGGATTCTCGACGCCAGCCACCGCGACCTACGTCGGGCCCGGGCCGCTGCGGTCAACATCGTGCCCACCTCCACTGGCGCGGCCCAGGCCGTTGCCCTGGTTTACCCCCCGATGAAGGGCAAGTTGAACGGCATCGCCATGCGCGTTCCTACCCCCAACGTGTCTGTGGTGGACATGGTTCTGGAAGTGGCCCGCGGCACCACCAGCGAAGAAGTGAATGCCACCCTCAAGGCTGCCTCCGAAGGGGCCATGAAGGGCATCATCAAGTACTCCGATCTGCCCCTGGTCTCTAGCGACCACGCCGGCACGAACGAGTCCACCATTGTTGATTCCGATCTCACCCTGGTGATGGGCGACAACATGGTCAAGGTGATTGCCTGGTATGACAACGAGTGGGGCTACAGCCAGCGGGTTGTTGACCTGGCTGAAATTGTGGCCAAGAACTACAAGTAGATGCCTAGGGGCTTTGGCCTTTTCGCCTTAAAACCGCCCCCAATCAAGGGCGGTTTTTTTGTGCCCACTGGGTTATGCCCATTGGGTTTGGACTGATCAGCCGTGGGGCTGGAGGTTGCTCGCCCCTTCGATCACCTTCGCTTTGACGATGCCGTCATCGGCCGTGAGCTCTTCGAGCACATCGAAGCCATCCACCACGTAGCCGAAGGCGGCGTAGCGGCCATCAATCAGATTTAGGCCCGCCGGGGTGAGCTCGGGCTCAAACAGGAACAGGAAGAACTGGGAGGAGCCGTCATCGAGCACCTCATCGGAGTGAGCCCAGCCCAAGGTGCCCTTGGTCGAGAAGGGCAATTCGGGAGCTGCTTTGAACATCCCGAGATCCTCAAAGGTTTGGTTGTAAAACGGCGCCCCTTGGCCAGGCACCTTGATCTCAAGGGGCACCTGACGTTGCGTTTTGGTCTTGGGGTCGATGAAGCCCTCTTCAGGCCCCTTGGGGTCGCCGGTTTGGAGCACGTAGAAGTCTTCGGCCCGAATGAAGGGCAGGCCGTTGTAGAAACCGCGCTCCACCAGATCCACAAAGGCACCCGCCGTTAGGGGGGCGTTGTAGCCATCCACCACCGCGGTGAGATCACCCTTGGTGGTGGTGAGTTGCACCGTGGCCCTGCCGAGCAGCCTGGGTAGGGCGGCGTACTCGCCGGGGATCTCAAACGGGAAGGGACCCACCAGCAGGTCTTCGGCCTTGCCGATGGCGTTGAGGGCTTCGCGGCGGCAGGCGAGAAACCCCTCGCGATCTTGGGCTTCTGCGGTGGTTGCCAGTATTTGCAGCTGGCCGGCTAGGTCATCGAGCAGGGCGGCGGCGGTGGCGCGGCTGTCGGGGCTGAAGCCCTCAAGAATCGCCGCTTGGCGGCTCGTCAGCAGCGATTGGCTGCGCCGTACCCCGTTGACCAAGGCAGGCCACCGTTTGGCCCGCAGGTCGTCGCTGGTGCCTTCCAGCCGATGTTGGAGATCCTGCAGATCCGGGGCCTCGATGGGCAGGGCATTGCGCAGCAGGGCCGAGGGGTCGGTCACCGCATTGCCCTGGGGCAGGTAGGCCCAGGCCGCGGGCCCAGCCAGCAGAACGGTGAGTACGAGGGCTACGGCACCAGCCCACCAGCTTTCGCCTTTTGCCATGCCCTTTTGAGTCGCTGGGCGGACTTTGGCACAACCAAACGGCCCTTGGGCTGGGGCTCCTGGGGGGGGCTTCCGGTAGCCAGCCGTACAATCCGCCAGATCCGAACCGCCGGAATGATCTCCAGCAACGACTTTCGAACCGGTACCTCGATTGAGCTGGATGGCAATGTCTGGCGGGTTGTCGAATTTCTGCATGTGAAGCCCGGCAAGGGCTCCGCTTTTGTGCGCACCAAGCTGAAGGCAGTCCAGAGCGGCAACGTCGTGGAAAAGACGTTTCGTGCCGGGGAGATGCTCCCCCAGGCCGTGCTTGAGAAAAGCACCCTGCAGCACACCTATATGGAAGCCGATGACTACGTGTTCATGGACATGGGCACCTACGAGGAAACCCGCCTTACGGCCAAGCAGATCGGGGATAGCCGCAAGTACCTCAAGGAGGGCATGGAGGTGAGTGTGGTGGCCTGGAACGGCAAACCCCTCGAAGTGGAACTCCCGAACTCGGTGGTTCTGGAAATCACCCAAACCGATCCCGGTGTGAAGGGTGACACCGCGACCGGCGGTACCAAGCCAGCCATCGTTGAGACTGGTGCCCAAGTGATGGTTCCCCTGTTCCTCTCCATTGGCGAGAAGATCAAGATCGATACCCGCACCGATAGTTACCTGGGTCGGGAGAACTGATCAGTTATGCAGCTCAACCACGACCAGCTTCACAAGCTTCTCGACCTGATCGGCGAGAGCGACATCCAGGAGCTCAAGCTCGAGGGTGACGACTTCCGCTTGGAGGTGCGTCGCAATCTGCCCGGTGCGGCCCCGGTGGCCGTGGTTCAAGCCCCTGCAGCTGGGGCCATGCAACCCGCCATGGCCCAGCCATCGATCCCCGCAGCCCCATCGGCGCCGCCCCCGGCAGCTGCCGCTCGGCGCAGCGATCTGGTGGACATCACCGCACCGATGGTGGCCACCTTCTACCGCTCCGCAGCCCCCGGCGAAGGCCCCTTTGTGGAGGTGGGAGGCCGCATCAACGTGGGCCAGCCCATCTGCATCCTTGAAGCTATGAAGCTCATGAATGAGCTCGAGGCCGAGGTGGGTGGCGAGGTGGTGGAAATCCTGGTCGAGAACGGCACCCCGGTGGAGTTCGGCCAGGTACTGATGCGGGTGAAGGTCGGCTAGGGCCCTCCTACCTCCTGGCCTTAGGCCAGCTCTAGCGCTGCGGCCATGGCGGCGGCCATGCTGTCGGCCCGGGCGATCCCTTGCCCGGCAATGTCAAAGCCCGTGCCGTGGTCCGGTGAGGTGCGCAGAAATGGCAGTCCCAAGGTGGTGTTCACGGCGGCATCAAAGGCCAACAGCTTTACGGGGATCAGTCCCTGGTCGTGATAGAGGGCCAGATAGCCATCGGGTCCGGAGCCTTTGCCCTGCCAGGCCTGGGCGGCGCTGAGCCAGCAGGTATCGGGAGGCAGCGGTCCCTCTAGTAGCACGTCGGGATGGAGCCCTCGCCAATCGCTGAGGGCTGCTTCGAGCCACAGGCTTTCCTCGATCCCCAAGTGGCCGTTCTCCCCGGCATGGGGATTCAGGCCCGCCACCACCAGATGGGGTGTGGCAGAAAAGCGCCGGCAAAAGCCCACCAATGCATCGAGTTTGCGGGCCATCAATGCCTGGTTGAGGGTCTGGGGCACGGCGGACAGCGGGATATGGCTGGTGGCTAGCAGGGTGTTCAGGCGCCAGCTGTTCTGGGGGTTTTTGGCGGTAAACAGCATCGAGGCGTTGCGGCTGCCCGTGAGCTCTGCCAGGCGTTCCGTTTGGCCCGGATAGTTGTGGCTGGCGGCGTGCCAGCTCGATTTGGCAATGGGAGCTGTCACCAGGCTGTGGCAGCGCCCCGCTTGCACCAGTTCCACGGCGGCAGTGAGCCATTGGAAGCTCCCATCGCCACAGGCGGCGTTGCTTTGGCCAGGCTGCACCGCTTCGCTCAGCGGCTGATCGACCATCTCCAGCGAAGCTGGATCGGTCATTGGGGTTGCGCTGCGCCCCTTGAGGCCCTGGTAGCTGGCTTCCAGCCAGCGCCGGCAACCCACGAGCAAGGGGGGCGAATCACCCCATTGGCCTTGGGCGATGGCCTTCAAGGTGACCTCAGCCCCGATACCGGCAGGATCGCCGAGGGCAATGGCCAACCGCTTGGGGTTGGGGTTGGATGGGGCCTGGCCCAGGCTCGGGTTACCCATGCTGCGCTGGTTGTTGATTGGAATCCTGTTGTTTGGCATGGGCACGGGTTTGCGCCAGGGATGGATTGAGCTGCGTTGGGGCCGCATGCTCCAAGACCTGGGAGTGCCCTATGTGAGCGATCCTGCCGACCCACCAGATTGTGCGCCTGAGCGCTCCTCCGCCAGGCAGGCGCGGTAGCCCTCCCGGTAGCTCGGATACCGCAATTGATAACCCAGCCCTTCGCAGAGCAAGCCGTTGCTAGCCCTCCGGTTGTCGGCCCAGAAACTCAGGGCCATCGGGCTCATGCTTTCTGTAATGGCGTCAAAGCATTCCGCCGGCGGCAGTTTGCAGCCCAAGAGATGGGCCGCAAATCCCAGGGTTTCACTCGAGGGGCAGGG
>CAIYSK010000332.1 GCA_903928835.1 uncultured cyanobacterium | reverse complement strand
GCCCTGGCTGTGCAGCATCAAGGCGGTGCGATAGATCTCCCGGTGGGCTCCGAGATAAAAAGCATCAGGCTGCAGCACGTCCGCGACCCGACCGATGGCGTCAGGGTCGAGCAGGATTCCACCGAGTACGGCCTCTTCGGCCTCCAGGTTTTGGGGCGGAACCGAATCCGGTAGGGCCTCAAAAGACGCTTCGTCTCGACGACCCCGCTGGTTGGAGCGTTGGCTGGAGGGGCCCTCGAAGGGCTCGTCCTGGGCGCGGGTTGTGCTCACCATGGCTTGCGGGTGGTCATGGTGATTGGGACAACCCCTTTAGAGCAGGGTTCGCCAGGGTGACGCCACTGGGGATTGGTTTCCTAAAAATAGGTCCTGCTTTTGTGGCTGGCGAAATTAGTGGCTAGTGACTTCGAGGTTGATTTCGGCGGTCACTTCTGGATGCAGTTTGACCTGAACCTTGTAAGAGCCTGTGCGGTGAATTTCTGGAACGGTGATGTGGCGGCGATCCACCTCTTTCTTCGTGGCGGCTTCAATGGCTTCAGCCACGTCTCCGTTGGTCACGGTTCCGAACAGCACGTCGTCGCCACCGGTTTGCTTCTTCACGGTGAAGCGGCCAATGGTGTCAAGGGCGGTGCGGAAGGCCTCTGCCTCTTGCTTGAGGGCAGCTTGGCGCTCGGCCTCCTTGGCGCGACGTGCTTCCACTTGGCGCAGAACGGACGCTGTGACTGCTTGGGCCTTGCCTGTGGGGAGCAGGAAGTTACGGGCGTAGCCAGGGGCGACATCGACGAGGTCGCCGTCTTTGCCCAGGCTGAGAACGTCTTCGTTGAGGACGACTGGTACGCGCTTCGCCATGACTAAAGGGGGGGACGACGTCGAAAGGGATCTAAAAGGATGGGCGGGGCGCCCATTCAGGGCACCCATTTCACAACCGATCTGCAACCTTACGCCACGGCCTTTGGTCGGCCAGCGTTGCCGTGGCTTTGGCGACGGCGACCGTTGGGATTGGCTGCAGCCGGCAGTCGCACCTGGGTGGCAAGACCCAGGGCATGCATCAGGCGGATGTGCATCCAAGTGAGGTCGATCTGACGGCCAAAGCCGTGGCGAGCCGAATGGGGGAAGGCGTGGTGGTTGTTGTGCCAGCCTTCGCCGAAGGTCAGCGCTGCAACCCAGGCGTTATTGCGGGAGCTATCACCGCTGTCGTGGGGCGCATCCCCCCAGTAGTGGGTCGCTGAATTCACCAGCCAGGTGCAGTGGTACACGAGCACCAGGCGCAGGGGGATGCCCCAGAGCACCAGGGCCCAGCCGCCGGCTCCTGTGACCGTTCCAATCCAGAACAGCAGGGCCGCCAGGGGCACTTGCAGCAGCAGGAAGTTGTTGTTCAGCCAGCGGTAGTAGGGGTCTTTGGCCAGGTCGCCGGTGAGCTGGGGAACCGCCTTCATGGCGGGGATGTCTTCAAACATC
Source organism: uncultured cyanobacterium (assembly GCA_903928835.1). Taxonomy (GTDB): domain Bacteria; phylum Cyanobacteriota; class Cyanobacteriia; order PCC-6307; family Cyanobiaceae; genus Cyanobium_A. The sequence goes on along the minus strand of CAIYSK010000332.1, from coordinate 4,947 downwards.
CAGCCCATATGGGACCACCACAGCCCCTTGAGGCTGGTGTGGTGATCAACTTCCGTATCGGAGAACTTGTGGTGATGGCGGTGCAGGCCCACCCAATCAATCGGTCCTTGCTGGCAGCTGATTGCCCCACAGGTGGCGAAAAACCGCTCCAGCCAATGGGGGACGCGGAAGGATCGATGGCTCAGGAGCCGGTGATAGCCAATGGTGACCCCGAGGCAGGCGGTGAGCCAATAGAGCACCAGGAAGGTCGCGACGGCTTGCCAGCTCCAGAACTGGGGCAGCAGGGCCACCACGGCGAGCACATGGATGGCGGCCATGAAGCCAAGGGTTGCCCAATTGATGCTTTTGCGGCCTGGATGGAGCGGGCTACCGCCGCTTGGGTTGCCATGCAGGGACTCGGCCCGGCGCTTGCCCCGTTCGCCGCCGTTGATGAAGGCGGGCCGGCTGGTGGCAGCACTGGCTTTTCTCGTTGGATTGGCTGGGCGCGATTCCGAGGGTGGCCTGGCGCGGAGGGTGGTTGTAGCGGCCATAGCGGACCGACTCCTGATTGATCGATAGAATGGTAGCAATACGGATGCTGATCAGGTGGGCTATCGGGATGAAATCGCATCGGGTCGGGTGGCGTTCGCTCACCTGATCAGGGTGTGGCATGAGCGCAATGGCTGGAGCCATCGGGTTTTGCCAGCTTTGGCCGAGGCCCTTGATTTGGGCCGCGTGCATAACTCCCAGCTCTCGATGTTGCGCAATGGCAAGCTCGCTGCGCCAGGACCTGAGGTGTTTTTGGCCCTTGGGCGCATCAATCAGTTGTTGGCCGCTGAGGTCCGGGCGGGTTCAGTGGGTGACGGGTTGCGGAGGCGGCTAGCCAGTCAGCCCGAGTTGATTGCAGCCCTTGAGGCCTCAGCCCAGCCAGTGCAAGACGAAGGTTCTCCCGTGCTCGGACCTGGTGAGCTGATGGAGGTGTTTGTCGGCATGCGTCCCCCCCCGGCTGCGTTTGATTTACGGATTGCCGATGGGGAGGCTGGTTGCTTGAGCGCCGCCCTGGCCATGGTTTTCACGGCTGGTCGGCCATGGCGGCTCTGCAGGGAGCAGGTCCTTGCTGCCTATCCGCCAGAGAAACGCCAGCGGCGGGAGCGTTTCGCCGACGTGATGGCGGGTCAGGCGGATTACTCCGGCGCTGAATTGGATAGTGAATTGCCAGATCTCCGGCGCACCCTGGCGGCCCTAGGCGCGGCAGGCGAGGGCGAATTGGAAGCTGACCAGTTTCTCGACCTCCTGCGCCAGAAGGCTCGGCTTTTAGGCCAAGCCAGTGGGTCTACCGGGAGCGACGATTTGGCTGCGGCGATACGCCAGGAGCTGGGCAAGCCCTTCAACAGGATTGAGGGGCCAGGCACCCCCAGTCCCTAGGCCCCAGCTTTGTAGCTGGCCACCCTGATTTTTTTGGCCAAGCCCAGGGCCCGCAGCACTTTGATGTGCTGCCAGGTGATGTCGAACTCGAACCAGCGGAGGCCGTGGCGAGCCGAATGGGGGAAGGCATGGTGGTTGTTGTGCCAGCCCTCCCCAAAGGCCAGGAGACCCACCCACCAGCAATTGCGGGAGAGGTCTGGGGAGTCGAAATTGCGGTAGCCAAAGGCGTGGGTGGCTGAATTCACCAGCCAGGTCACGTGATACACAATCACCAGGCGCAAGGGGATGCCCCAGAGCACTAGGCCCAGACCACCGCCATGGACCCCAGCAGCTTCTCCGTACCAGTACAGCCCTAGGGCCAGGGGCAGCTGCACCAGCAGGAACCAACGATCCAGCCAGCGATAGAGGGGATCTTTCTGGAGATCCCCGGTCAGCCGGTCCACGTGTTGGAGGGCAGGGATTTCATGGAGCATCCAGCCGCTATGGGCCCACCACAGGCCCCGCCCAGCATCGTGGTGATCGTTGGCTTGGTCTGAAAACTTGTGGTGATGGCGGTGCAGCCCCACCCACTCGATGGGTCCGCTTTGGCAGGCCACGGCCCCCATCAGCACCAAGATCCTCTCCACCCACTTGGGGGCGACAAAGCTGCGGTGGGTGACGAGACGGTGCAACCCCAGGGTGACGCCCAACACCGTGATCCAGTACAGAACCGCCAGGGCCACCACCGCTTGCCAGCTCCAAAAGCGCGGCAAGAGGGCAAACACGGCGCCCACATGCATCACGAGCATGAACGTGGTGGTGCCGAATTTGAACTTGCGCTGCCGGGGCGGAAGCGGGGTTCTGTGCTCCTGGACGGCATCCCGCATGCGGGACTCCTGGGCTGCGTTGGGCCGATCGACCCTCAACAGTTGGGCCTGTAGGTCGGACGCAGGGCTTTTGGAGCTCAAAACCAAGGCATTCTCCGGTGGCGCGTTAGCCAAGGTCGATGCCTTGGGCCAGCACTCAATAACGGCAAAATCTAGGTCGCCCTGGGCCGCCCCCTTCTGAAGGGCAGCATGGGGCCAGCTGGGCTGTGTCGCCATGACCGTTTCCGCTTGGGCGGCTGATCAGGTGGCCGCTGCCACAGAGCGGATTCAGCCCCTGGCTGCGGGCCATACGGCCCAGGTGCGCCATCGGCTATCGCGGGTGTTGGACGCCTTTGCGACGGAGCGGTTGGGCACCCAACACTTCGCCTCGGTGAGTGGCTATGGCCACGGAGATCAAGGCCGCGAGGTCTTGGATCGGGTCTTTGCCCGGGTGCTCCAGGCCGAGGCTGCCGCCGTGCGGCTCCAATTTGTGAGCGGCACCCATGCCATTGCCTCGGCCTTGTTTGGGGTGCTGCGCCCCGGAGATCGGTTGTTGGCGATTACCGGGCGCCCCTACGACACCCTGGAAGAGGTGATTGGCATTCGGGGCAGCGGCCAGGGGTCGCTGGCCGACTTTGGCGTTGCCTATGCCGAGCTTCCCCTGGATGCCCATGGGCTTGTGGATCGCCCTGCGCTCAAGGAGGCCCTGGCCCAGCCCACCCGCATGGTGTTGATCCAGCGCAGCTGTGGCTACAGCTGGCGTCCTTCCCTGGGGGTGGATGAGATTGGAGAGCTCTGCGAGCTCGTCAAAGCCATCCAGCCGGGGTGTGTGTGTTTTGTCGACAACTGCTATGGGGAGTTGGTGCAGGACCAGGAGCCCACGGCGGTGGGTGCTGATCTGATCGCAGGCTCCCTGATCAAAAACCTGGGCGGCACCATTGCGCCAACCGGCGGTTACGTGGCGGGTCGGGCTGATTTGGTGGAGATGGCCTGCTGCCGGCTCACGGCCCCTGGCATTGGCTCTGAGGGGGGTACGGGTTTTGATCTGCACCGGTTGCTCTTCCAGGGGCTGTTTTTGGCGCCCCAGATGGTGGCTGAAGCCTTGATCAGCGCCGAGTTGCTGGCAGATGTGTTTGCCAATTTGGGTTTTGCGGTGCATCCCCAGGCCGGTGCGGTTCGTAGTGATGTGATCCAGGCCATTCGCTTGGGGGCGCCCGAGCCCTTGAAGGCCGTGTGCCGGGCGTTTCAAGCCGCATCTCCCGTGGGGGCCTATCTCGATCCTGTGCCGGCACCAATGCCTGGCTATGCCAGTGAATTGGTGATGGCGGGGGGCACCTTCATCGATGGCAGCACCAGTGAATTTTCGGCCGATGCCCCCTTGCGGGAGCCCTATGTGCTCTATGCCCAGGGCGGCACCCACCACGCCCATGGGGAGCTGGCCTTGGAGCGGGCGCTGGTGGCCTTGGCCGAAATGGGTGCACTTCAGGCAAACTGATACCACCCAGTGGCTGGCCGATGGCGTCCAATTTTCCGAGCGACTGCCGCTACGCCGATAGCCATGAATACGTGCGGCCTGAGGGGGGCCGGATGCGGTTGGGGCTGAGTGCCTTTGCCATTGATCAGCTCGGCGACATCGTTTTTGTGGAGTTGCCCGAGGTTGGATCCCAGCTCACTGCTGGCCAAAGCTTTGGCAGTGTGGAATCGGTGAAAGCTGTGGAAGACCTGCTGTCGCCGATCACAGGGGTTGTGGAGGCCAGGAATGAGGCGGTGTTGGCGAGTCCTGAAGAACTGCAAAACGATCCCTATGGGGAAGGTTGGTTGTTGTTGATTCAACCCAGGGATCCAGCCGAGCTGGACGGCCTGATGGATGCGGAGCGCTACGGCGCCAAGGTGGAAGGAGCTTGATGCAAGAAGCTCCCGCACACGCAACCTTTGAAAGCCGTCACATAGGGCCCTCAGCTGATGACCAGCTGCAGATGCTGGCCGAGGTGGGTGCTTCCAGCTTGGAGGATTTGGCCAGCCAAATTGTGCCGGCTGAGATCTTGCTTTCCCCTGGGGAGGCGCTCGCTGGCTTGCCCGAGCCCTGCGGGGAAGCCCAGGCCCTGGCCGAATTAGCCCAGATTGCGGCCCAAAACGAGGTGGTGCGCAGCCTGATAGGCCAGGGCTATTACGGCACGGCAACCCCGGCGGTGATCCAGCGCCATGTGTTCGAGAACCCAGCCTGGTACACGGCCTACACCCCCTATCAAGCGGAAATTGCCCAGGGCCGGCTGGAGGCTCTCCTCAATTTTCAAACCCTGGTCTGCGAGCTGACTGGCCTGCCGATTGCCAATGCATCCCTGCTCGATGAGGCCACCGCCGCCGCTGAGGCCATGGCCTTGGCCCGGTCGGTGTGTAAGCGGCCCCAGGCCCATCGTTTTTTGGTGGATCGAGCTGTTTTTCCCCAAACCCTGGCGGTGCTCCAGACCCGCGCCGAGCCCCTGGGGATTGCCCTGGACTTGATCGATGCCCAGGAGTTGGCGGCTTCCGGGACTGCGGCCACAACCCTGGCTGGGGACGTGTTTGGGCTGTTGTTGCAGCTGCCTGGAGCGGGGGGTGGTTTGTGGGATCCCTCATTGCTTCTGGCTGCGGCACGGGGGGCTGGGGTGATCACAGCTGTGGCGATCGATCCTTTGGCCCAGGTGTTGCTCCAGCCGGT
>CAIYSK010000331.1 GCA_903928835.1 uncultured cyanobacterium | reverse complement strand
CCTGGTGCAAAATATATCTACGAGCGTAACGGCGAGGAAATATATGCGAGAGAGTTTGGAGATAAAGAACGTAAGTTAATTGGTTATCAGTATGAGAATTCAGTTGATCCAAGGACTAATACGATCAACTCGTAGTTGTGACCGTGGCCTGGAGCGATGCTGCAGGGGCCAAAGCGGGCCCGGTTGTCGTCGTCGCTGAGTTCAGGGAGCCAATAGAGATGGCTGGCACTGAAGGTGGCCCGGCGGGTAATCACACAGGGCCGCCCATGGCCATGACTTGGCATTGCCAACCCTCTGAGGCTCTCCATCCTAGAAACGGAAGCTGCAGCCTTGGCGCCCGCAGCCATGACCCCGCCCAGCGATCGCTCCCTGGCCCAACGGCTTGAAGGCCTGAACCTCTATTTGGTGGGGATGATGGGCACGGGCAAAAGCGCCCTGGGCCAACCCCTGGCCGAGGCCCTGGGCTATCGCTTCATCGATGCCGACACCACCGTGGAGCAGGCGGCCCAGCGGTCGATTGGCGAAATCTTTGCCAGCGACGGCGAAGCCAGCTTCCGGACCCTCGAAACCGCGGTGCTCAACCAGATCGCCAGCTGGCATTCCCTGGTGGTCGCCACCGGCGGCGGCGTGGTGACCCGCCAGGAGAACTGGGGCCACATGCGCCAAGGCGTTGTGGTTTGGCTGGATGCCCCCACCGATCTACTGCTGGAGCGGATCGCCGCCGACCCGACGCCGCGGCCCCTCCTGCAGCACCCCGATCCGGCGGCGCGCCTTGCCGAACTGCTGGGCGAACGCCAACCCCTCTACGCCCAGGCCGATCTGCGCATCGAGCAACACGGTGAACCCCCTGAACAGGTGGCGGCCATGGTGCTCGAGGCCCTGCCATCGATCCTCAAGGAGAGGGCCAGCGCCCCTGCCACCCCGGTGCTGTTGAACAATGCCGATGGTGCCATTACCCAATCAATGAATTAGGTAGCGCCCCCTGGGGGCTCAAGGCGCACGGCAAACCACTGGATGGCCCGGCCTGGCTCCAGCTCAAGCTCACAGGCGGTTTCCAAGAGCCGCTGGGCCCGCTGCAGGGGGGTAGCCAGCCCGGAGAGATCGGCAGGCACCTGGTCCAGGGCGCCCAGATGGCCCACGAGCCAAGCCAAGGTGTCCTGGGCCGGGAGGATCTGTTCGCGCCCAGCCGGCTCCAGCACTACGTAATGATCGAGTTCCCGAAGCAGGGGATCCGACATTGGTCGCCAAGGTAGTGATGGCAATCCTGGCGCCACTCCGGGCAGGGGCGGTGGCCTTTGTGGGACTGCTCATCGGCTTGCTAGCCATGGCGGCGCCTGCCTGGGCCACACCGCTGGCGGATCGGGCAAGGGCCTGGCCCAGCTGGAGCCTGCCTGCCCCCCTGGAGCGGCCTGGCAAAAGCGATCTCACCTACCCGAGCTGGTTTGAAGGTACCTGGCAGGTGCGCAGCGATGGGCTGACTTACACGGTGCGTTTTATCCGGACGAGGACTGGGGCGGTGGTGGGCGATCGGGCCTTCAACGCCCAGGCCATCGGTGCAGCCCTCCTGGGCAACGCCTCACAAGCCGTGGCCAACGATCCGGCCAATCCCAATCGCCAGATCGCCACGTTCAAGCCCCCATCGGGCCCAGTCTTCAGCCTGGAATCCACGGTGGTGGGCAGGCGCCAGGAGCCCCCCAGCCCGACCAGCTTTGAAGCCGATGAACTGGCCCTGCAGGTGTTGCACGGCCCTGGGGATCCCCGGGTGAGCCGGGTGGAAACCCTGAGCCGCTACGAGCTCCAAGCCGATGGCCAAATCACGGCCGATCAATGGCAAGCCACCTACCCCTCGCCGGCCTACGGGCTTGCAGCCCAGCCCACGGGCACCGACCACGTCGTACTGAGCTTGCAGAGGCTTGATCTGAACAAGCTCAGCCCCCGGCCACTTCGGCCAGGATCCGATCCCGCCAGCTGAACAAAGGCTGCAGCAACGGATGGTCGGCAATGCCGCCCACGCCACACCCTGCCAAGGGGGCCCCACTGCTGGCTGGGAACAACAACAGACCCAGCTGGGCCGCCACCGCCACATCCGCCAACGAGAGGCTGGATCCCACCAAATAGGGCTGGGCGGCGGCCAACACAGCCAACTGCTCCAAGTTGGCCACCAGCCGTTGGCGCTCCCCGGAGCCGAGCATGGAGTCGAAGGCTTCACCCACACTCCCCATCACCGCGGAGGGCAGGTTGCTCACCAGCTGGCGCAGGGGACCCGGGGTGGAATCGGGCAACAGGGCACTGCGGAGCACGGGATCGGTGGCTGCCGCCTGCACCAAAGCCAGCCGGCAGCCGGCGGCCAAAGCGGTATCGGCCCAGTCTTCGAGCAGCAGCACCCGGGCCCGCTCTCCTGGATCGGCGGGGAGTAAGGGGGGGCGGGGATGGTGGGCCTCCAGGTACAGGGCGATGGCGGTGGAATCGGCTATCACCTCAGAGCCATCCACCAACACAGGCACCTGGCGCTGGCCCGACAGCCGAAACAAGGCCAGCTGGCCCAAACCCGGGGTGACTTCCACCACGGTGTAGGGGAGCCGCTTCACCGCGAGCACAAGGCGCACCTTCTCGCAAAAGGCAGAATGCCGAAACTGGTGCAGTTGCATCGACATCGCTGGCTCTGGCGGGCAGAGTAGCCAGCACGAACCGCCCTTGAGCCCTCCGGCCCTGCATGAAGGACTTCTTCCTCAACGTGACGCGGTACCCGCGCTATCTGGTGGCCTTTGGCCTCGGTGTGGCCAACTCGGTGTTCGAACCCCTCGCCGCCCGGGGCCGCAACCCCGTGACCGCGGTCGCCCTGATTGGGGCCAGCATCAGCGGCGTCATGAGCCTGGGGCTGATCCTGCATGCGATGGTGAACCCCACACCGTTGGCGTAGCCATGGCCCAGAGCCGCAGGGTGGAGCGCGTGGCCTCCATGATCCGCCGCGAAATTAGCGAGATGCTCGTTGGTGGCATCAAAGATGAACGGGTCAGCCTGGGCATGGTGAGTGTCACAAACGTGGAGGTGGCTGGGGATCTGCAGCACTGCAAGATCTTCGTGAGCATCTTCGGCAGCGAGGAAGACCGCAGCGAAGCGATGGCTGGCCTGAAATCAGCCTCCCCGTTTGTAAAGGGCGAGCTGAGCCGGCGGCTGAAAATGCGCCGCACCCCCGACCTGCTGTTTGTGCTGGATCGGGGATTGGAGCGGGGCACCAACGTGCTCGGCCTGTTGAACAAGCTCGAAGAGGAACGCCAGGAGAAAGGGGACCCCCCCGAAGGCAGTGAGTTCTGAACTGGGGCGCCTGATCGCCGAACTCCTGGTGGTGCGCGCCAGCGGATTTCTGGGGGATCACCAGCGCCGCTATCCCCGCTGGGAACTGGCCAACGCCGAGCTCCAAAGCTTGCTGGAGCTCGGCGTTGGGGGCGTCATCCTGCTGGGGGGTAGCTGCGCCGAAGTGGGGTTGCGCACCCAACAGTTGTGCCAATGGGCGGGCCACCCCCTGCTGCTTTGCGCCGATGTGGAGGAGGGGGTGGGCCAGCGCTTTGAGGGGGCCACCTGGCTCGTTCCACCCCTAGCCCTGGGCCAGCTGCACCGCAGCGATCCCAAGCGGGCCATTGCCCTGGCCGAGCGCTACGGCCGCTGCACCGGCCTGGACGCCCGAGCCCTCGGGCTGAACTGGGTGCTGGGGCCCGTCTGTGATGTGAACAACAACCCCGCCAACCCAGTGATCAACGTGCGGGCCTGGGGGGAAACGCCGCAAACGGCCAGCGACCTGGCGGCCGCCTTCACCAGGGGGGTGCAGGCCACAGGCGTGCTGGCCTGCGCCAAGCACTTCCCCGGCCACGGCGACACCAGCACCGATTCCCACCTGGAATTGCCCGTCATCGGCCACAACCGCGAGCGGCTCGATGCCGTGGAGCTGCCCCCCTTTCAGGCCGTGATCGCCGAAGGGGTGGCCGCCGTCATGACCGCCCATCTGATGCTGAGCGCCCTCGACCCTGAACGCCCAGCCACCCTGTCTCGCCCTGTGCTGACGGGCCTACTGCGCCAGGAGCTGGGGTTTGACGGTCTGATCGTGACCGATGCCCTGGTGATGGAGGCCATCGCCGGGCGCTATGGAGCTGGAGAAGCGGCCGTACTTGCCCTGGAGGCCGGCGCCGATCTGGTGCTGATGCCAGCCGATGCCCGGGGGGCCCTGGTCGCCATCGAAGCCGCCGTGGCCGCAGGGCGGCTCAGCGAAAGCGAGTTGCGGCGCTCGGCCGAACGGCGGCGGGAGGCCCTCGCCCAGGCCAGGACCCCCAGCTCCACCACCGCCAGCTCCCACGCCCCGGAGGCGATGCACGACCCTGGACAGGCCATGGAACCCGATGGGGCCCTCGCCCTGGAGCTGGTGCAAGCCACCCTGCAGGTCCAAGGTGCTTGCTTGATCCCCAGCGGCGGCGGTGTAAACCTGATTCGCTGCGACAACGCCCTCTCCGCTCCCTTCCTGCCCCTAACGGCTCCAGCCCTGGTGATCCCGGAAGCCGCCGGGCTGGCCACCTGCCTGATCGAGGCCCGCAGCCCCTCGCCCTGGAGCGGAGATCCCCAAGCCCCCCTGGCCCTCGATCGGCTGCCCGAGGGGCCCGTGCTGCTGCAGCTGTTTGTGCGGGGCAATCCCTTTCGCGGCAGTGCCGGTGCGGGCGAGCCCTGGCCCGAGGTGATCCGCCAACTCCAGGCCGCCCACCGCCTGGCGGGGGTGGTGGTGTACGGCAGCCCCTACCTCTGGCAAAGCCTGCAGGCAGCGCTCAATCCAGGGGTACCCGCCGCCTACAGCCCGGGCCAGATGCCCCTGGCCCAACAGGAGGCCCTGGGAGCGATCATCACCACCAAGCAGCCCAGCCCAACCGACTTCACCGACTAAAACCTGCCTCGATGTCCCCCAACGCCCCCTTCCTCACTGGCACCTGGTATCCCGTGGCCCGGGTGGCTGATCTGCGGGAGAACCGCACAATCAGCCGTCAGGTGGCCGGGCTGCCCCTGCTCCTCGGGCGGGCAGGCCAGCCCTTTGTGCTAGTGGACAGCTGTCCCCACCGGGGCCTACCCCTGCGCTATGGGTCGGTGAAAAACGGCCAGGTGCGCTGCAAGTACCACGGCTGGAACTTCGATCTCCAGAGCGGGCATTGTCTCCACATTCCCTGCCTCACTGATGGACAACGCCTCCAGGGGGTGGGGGAGCGAATCGGTGCCCAGGTGCTGGCGTCGCGGGTATCGGCGGGGCTGCTCTGGGCCTGGCTAGCCCATCCGATGCAGCCGCAGCCGCCCGAAGAGGCCGCCAGCGTGCTGCCTGATCCCTTCGATCGGGATCCCGATGTCTATGTGGAGCGCACCTTCGGGTGCAACTTTGACCAGGCGGTGATCGGACTGATGGACCCGGTGCATTTGCCCTTCATTCACACCTCCTGGTGGTGGAAGCAACCGGATCTCCATGCCCTACAGAAAGAGACCCGGCACTTCTCGCCCCGGGGCATGGGATTTGTGCAAAACGACCACGAGATCCCCAACCCCGCCAAGCCCTACCAATTGCTCGGCATGCCGGTGCGCACCGAGATCGGCTTCGAGCTGCCGGGGGTGCGG